>NZ_CEFZSK010000040.1:0-196873 GCF_979581665.1 Nitrospira sp. Vd2
CCCCCGCCGCCAGCGCCGCCACCGGCCCCGGCACCAGCTCCCGCGCCGGCTCCAGCGCCTGTACCCGCACCGGCCCCTGCTCCGGCTCCGGCTCCGGCACCACCGGCGGCGCGCAGCCTTCGATAAGGTGAGGAAATGAGAATGAGGTCGACTAGGCAACGGGTGAAGACGGCACGCTTGATCATGACACCTGGAAGAAAATTCGTCGTCAGTCTCGTCGTCGCCTGCATCTTCGCAGCGATGCCCACCATCGACCACGCGTCACCTGGGCCTTCAACTCCATCGCCCTCACCGCCAAGCGCCAAGAAGTTGGTGCAGGCGTGCGGCAAGAAGCCGAACACCGAGAAGTTTCAATGCTACGAGCGGCTCTTGTTGGAGATTGTCGGATCGGGAGGGGTAGAGGCCGCAATGGACATCCTCGTGGTGACAGGCTTGATGGATACCGACGTCCAGCGCGACGGCCATGTGTACGCGCATGCGATCGGGATCGCGGCATACGAACGGTCACACGATGTCGGCGACACGTTTACCCGATGCTCCGAGTTGTTCCAATCAGGCTGCTATCACGGCGTGGTTCAGGCGTATCTGGATGAAACACTCGATCTGGCCAATGACGCCGGACAACTGGACCGCATCTGCGCCCCTTATCGGAATGACCCCGGTGGGCACTGGCTGCTCTTTCAATGCGTCCATGCGCTCGGTCATGGTCTGACCTCCTATTTCGCGCACGACTTGCCGACAGCGCTTCGCGGCTGCGATCGCCTCAGCGAGGAATGGGATCGCCACGGCTGCTACGGTGGCGCCTTCATGGAAAACGTCGTGCACGGCACGAACTCACACCATCCCACGCAGCGCCCCCATCACGACCAGGCTCGAAACCCGGCCGCGGCCTCGGATTTCGTCCCGATCAAGGCAAGCGATCCGCTCCACCCATGCTCGGTGCTCGAGGACCGGTATCTGGCTGATTGCTATCAAATGCAAACCTCGATCATGCTCTACCTGAACCATGGAGACATCGGCGCGGCGGCGAAGACGTGTGATCAAGCCCCTGAACGGATGCGGCGAGCCTGCTATCAGAGTCTCGGCCGCGATATCAGTTCCTACACCCTGCAGCAGCCGGAAGAGTCCATCCGGCTGTGCTCGCTCGGGACGCCGGAGTATCAACCGTGGTGCTATGTGGGGCTCGTGAAAAATTTTATTGACGTGACGGCAAAGGCCGAAAGCGGCCTCACCTTCTGCCCGCGGGTCCCCGGTGAGGGAAATCGACTGAAGTGTTTCGAAGCGGTCGGTGAAGAAATCTGGGCGCTCACGGCCGAGAGCACCGAGCGCGACCGGTGGTGCAGCCAGGTCAACGGCGAGGGCCGTCAAGCCTGTCGCTATGGGGCTCGGCTCACTCCGGATGCGCCGCCGGGAATCCCGGTCGCCGAACGCTGAACCTGCGCCCACAGAGGAGATCTACCATGAGTGCGCGAACGCAAGTCTCTCGATTCATCTGCAGCCTGCTGTTGCTGACGGCGTGCCTCTCTCTTCTCGCCTGTACGGCCCGCACACGGTATCTGACCGTGCGCCTCCCATCGGTGCCGCCGACCGAAGGCGAGCCGTTGCCGCTCACCGCGGCGCTCGTCCTTCCGGATGCCATTCGGACGGCGTCGGATCAAGAGCAGGTCAACTGCCCGCTCAGCACGACGAACTTCGTCTTTCAGACCGGAAGCAGTTTCGAGAAAGGCGCCGCGCAGGCTTTGTCGCGCTCCTTCAGCAAAGTGGAGGTCGTCCGCGATCGACCGAAGGTCGGGCAATACGACGTCGTCATCGAGCCCTCGGCCCCGAAGATTGATTTGGAAGGACACTGCGAACTGTTCAGCACGGAGAAGCCCACCCTCGATGCGAAAGCCAGCGTAGCCGTGCGCGTGCTCGACCGGCGCGAACAACCGCTGGTGGAAGGAACCTTTTCGTCCAGCCCGCACACCGAAGAGCGCGTGCTCGACGGCGTTGGCAAGGCGATGGTCGACATGCTGCAGGTGATGGCGCAAAGCCTCATGACGACGCCGAAGCTTCAATCCTATGCCGGGCTGCCCGTCACGGTTCCAGCCACCCCCGCGCCGGCTGCGCCCCCGACACCCGCGGCGACGGCCGCGGTCCCGGCGCTGACGCCGCCCGCAACGAGCACGCCCGCCGCTGCCGAACCGTCACCGCCCGCGCGTCCCGCCGAGCCGCCCAAGCGCATGGTGACCCCGATGCCCATGGTCCCCGCCGTCCCAGAGAACGGCCGCACGGCGTTGACCGGGGCAGGGTTTGCGGTCGGGTTTGGATATGTCGTGACGGCGTATCATCTGATCGCCGGGATGAACGCGTTGACGGTCTATCATCAGGAACAGCCGATGCCGGCGGCGCTCGTGCTTCGCGACCGGTTGAGTGACATCGCGCTGTTGAAGGTAGAGGATCCGAGCGCGGCGCAATCGTTGTCCGGATTGCGATTGGGGGAGGGGACGAAGATCAAGGTGGGCGACCGCGTCTGGGTCGCCGATCTCTCCTCGGCCAGTGTCGGCAGCGACAAACCGGTGTGGCGCGAAGGACGGGTGCGCAATCCGTCCGGCAATGCCCCAACCGATCCTCGGCTGCTCCCACTGTCGGTCAGCAATCCCATTCACCACAGCGGTGGACCCGTCCTGAACGAACAGGGCGAAGTGATCGGCCTCACGCTGTCTCCCACCGATGTCGAGCAGGTCTTTCCGAACCTCGCGCCGTTGGCCGGGGAAGGGGCGGTTGCCGTGCGGGTCCAGTATGCCAAGTGGCTGCTCTCGATGCTGCCGGAGTCGGAATTCATCCTGCCGTCCCCGGCCGTCCGATCGGTGCCGGTCTCGACCCTGATCGAGATTGCGCGGCCTCAAGTCGTAATCGTGAAAACGGCGGCGCGATAAGGGTCACGGCATGACGGCACTGTCCGGTGTGTTGGCCGCGCGGTAGGCGAGAATGAACTTCTGGACGTACTCCCGGATCGCCTCCTGAAGACGTGCCGGGTTGAACGGATTCATGAGGCCGACTGCTTCGACAGACCACGTCGGCGCAAACAGCGCGAGCGTCGGCTGACGGGTGAGCGTGACCGCTTGGTTGACGCTGACCTCCAGCAGATACGACGAGGCGACCGCCGTATGCAGCACCGCGACCCTGACGTACAGGTAGGGAAAGCCGGGCTGGGATAACCGCTCCTCCTCGCGCAACACTCTAATGCCGGCCTGCTCGAGCTGGGTTTCGACGTCTAAGCGGAGGTCGCGGCCGGGGAGATCGTCATCGTGGAGCGACTCGACCACCACCTCGACGCCCGTCACGTTACGGAGTGTTTCGCGCTTGTTTTCCCCGACAAGCCAGACCTCCGGAGCACTCTCCGCCGCCATGGGTGTCGTCTTACCCACTGTCGCGAACGCGGCAAGCGCGATGATCAAAACGGCGAGCCGGGACGACCGAAGCCAGGTGGTGAGGTGCAGAACAGAGGCGCGGAATATGTCCATCGAAGACCGGGTGGGGCGAGTATATCGTCCGCTCGGACCGCCATCAAGTGTCGGCATGACGCTTTCTACGGCATGTCCTCTTTTCCTTCTCCCTCTTCGTGCCTTACCATGCGGTATGGATCAGCGAGACGAGACGCTGCGACTCGCCCGCATGTTGGCTGACCTGCTCGATCGGCGGCTGCCGATTCCCGGGCTCCGGCTGCCGGTCGGCCTCGATCCGTTGTTGGGATTGATTCCCGGCATCGGCGATCTCCTCGCGAGCGGATTGGGCGCGATCCTGCTGGTCATGGCGGCGCAGTATCAGGTCCCGAAAATCGTCCTCGTGCGCATGAGTCTCAATACGGCGATCAACGGAATCGTGGGCACCGTCCCGGTCCTCGGCGACCTGTTTTCGTTTTGGTTCAAGAGCAATGTGCGCAATGTGGCGCTGCTGGAGCGCTATGCCAGCGTCACTCGTCGGCCGTCCACGGTGGGTGATTGGGCTTTCGTGATCGGGCTCCTCGTCGTGGTCCTCGCGGTGTTCGTGCTGGTGATAGGCGCGCTCGTCGCGCTCATCAAGGCGGTGTGGGTGCGCGTGTAGGAAACGGCCTCCCGCGCTACCGAGCAGGGGGAATGGGCTCGGGCTGAGGAGCCGGAACCGGTGACGGGGGCAGAGGCTTCGTGTCGGCCCTGGCACGGGGGCAGGAGGGATCGGCTGCGGCTGGTCCGGCGGCTGCGCCGATGTCGCCGCCGTCGTGGCGATGGCGCCGCACCAGAGCAAAACCGCCAACAGCCGCAGCGATCCGCGCCTCATGCTTACCCGGTCCGCCGGACATCGCGCATCGACTCACCCTGGACTTGCACCATGGGTTGTTCATACGCGCCGGTGGCCCCGCCGGCGCTGGACACGCCGAGCGTGACCAACGCAAGCAAGAACATCCACCAGGCGGCGGACGCGATCTGATTCACCGCCGTGTTGACGGTTTCGAGTGACTGCTGTTTCAGATTTTGCCCGGTCTGCTGAGCTGACCCAAGCAGGCCAATCGTCGAGTTCGCCACCTGTTCAGCCTGCGGCCTTGTCATTCCCAGCTTGTTGACCATGACGTTGATCGCGGCCTCCCGATCGAGTGCTCCGAGTTTGTCGCGCACCTCCTGCATCCCGGATTCGTGAAGCTTGGCGATCGATTGCCCGGTCTGTGCCTGCTCGGTGAGCCTGTCCGTATCCCGCTTGATCTCTCCCGGCTGCAGTTCCTTTTTCCCGGTCGCTTGGAGGACCGATTCGATTTGATGCTGCACATCGTCGACCGAGAGATTGATCGCACTGTTGCCTGTCATCCGGCTCACCGCCCCGCCGATGCCTTGGACCGCGGAGCCGAACGCATTGAACAGTCCGCCGATCATGAACGACAGGACCGTTGTCGTGAGCCATGCAAATGTCAGCCATGTGACGGCCCAGACAACAATGCCGTAATACACCCCGTCGGTCCGCTCGATCGCTCCACCCATTCGCGCCGCGACATAGCCGCCGGCGAACGCGGCAATTAACATCGATATCGCAGTCCAAATTCCTGTACCAAGCGGGACGCCGCTTCCCGCATTCGCCTCTCGGACGTCGATCGCCCACGCTCCGATCGCGAGCCCCAAGAGTGTCAGCATCATTTGGACAGCGATCCCGACGGCCAAGCCGGCGAAAATAGCGCCCCAGCGGAAGCGCGGGCCGCCCCATGACCATTGCTGCATTGTCCGCTCCAGTTCCATTATCGCCCTCCTTTGAGGTCCGCCCCGCGTCGTACGAGGCCTCCGTTGACCGATCTTGCCTTCGCAGAAAAATACTGCAAAGCCGACGCCAGCATGATGCGGCCGTGCTGAGCCGATCGCGTGCCAGAACGCCCAATGAGGCGAGCGAAACGCAAGCTGGAGTTCCGTTCACGAGGCTCGTCGCCGTCCCTCTTGACTGTTCTGTACGTACAGCAAGGCAAGTTGTCTACGGCGAGACAGGGCGTACTGAAGTGGCACGAGCGCGTCCACGCCTCGACGTTGCGTCAGAAGAAGGGCGTCTGTTAGGCTCGCTTACTTGCGAGCGAGCAGCGCGATGAGTGATGCCGTGCATTCACAGACACCGGCTGGCCGAACTTCACGGCGGCAATCATCGAAAGCCGGATTGCCACCCGGCACGCTCTTGCATATCGGCGAGCAAAAGGCGGCACAGACGCGCTTGAGTCTGATTCAATATACCGCCGGCGCGCTGGAGGAGCAGGAACTGAAAACCGTGGAAGACGTGGTGGCACGCCTCAGCTCAGCTCCGGCAGGGAGCATCACGTGGGTCGACATTGGCGGCATTCACGACGTCCACATCGTCGAGCAGCTCGGCGGGCATTTTCAATTGCATCCCTTGCTCCTCGAAGACGTCGTCAACGCCGAGCAGCGTCCGAAGCGCGAGGATTACGGGACGGCGCTCTACGTCGTCGTGAAAATGCTGCGTGCCGAACGTCTGCACGTCGCCGTGCATACGGAACAGGTGAGCTTCGTGCTGTGCCCGCGCGTATTGCTCTCGTTTCAGGAGAACGGCGGCGACGTCTTCGCGCCGGTGCGCGACCGACTCCGGAGCGGCAAGGGGCGGAGCCGGCAATTCGGCGTGGATTATCTCTTCTATTCCCTGCTCGATGCCATCGTGGACAACTATTTCGGCGTCCTGGAATTGCTCGGAGAACGCATCGAACATATCGAAGATCGCCTCTTGATCGAGGCAAGCCCACACACGTTGCGGGAGTTGTATCAACTCAAGCGGGAATTGTTGTACGTGCGGCGAGCCGTCTGGCCGTTGCGTGAGGTGCTCAACGGGCTCGATCGGGCGGAGATCTCGCTCATCACCGAGCCTACGCGGCTCTACCTCAGAGACGTGTACGATCATACCATCCAGGTCATTGATACGCTCGAGACCCAGCGCGAGACGGTCGCGGAAATGCTCGACATCTACTTGTCGAGCGTGAGCAATCGCATGACCGCGGTCATGAAAGTCTTGACCATCATCACGACGATCTTCATGCCGCTGTCCTTCCTGGCCTCCCTGTACGGGATGAATTTTCCCTGGATGCCCGGCCTCGATACGCCGTGGGGGTACCCGATCATCATCGGCATCATGGTGGCCATCGCGATCACCATGCTTGCAATCTTTCGAAAGAAGCGCTGGATGTAAGCGAATGCGGTGGTAGGTGATACGGGACCTTTTACGCTACTCTGCGAAATCTACCCCGGACGACTCTAGCTCTTTACCACTACTCGGCGGGCTCGATATCGAGCGCGTGAGCGAGCTCGGCGATGGTGTACACGGCTCCGGCACGGAGTCGGACGATCTCGATCCTGGCCGCCCGCAGCGTCTCCTCTACCAGACGATTGCGCAGCTGCCGTTGTGGCGATGTGTTCTCCGGGTCGTCCAGTTCGACGACTTTCGCCACCGTCAGGCTGCCGGGATGCACCAGAACAAAATCGACGCGCTTGAGTGCAATCTGCCGGAGAAAACTGCTCCGGAGATCAGGACGAGCGGCCTGCATCTCGACGAGGCACCAAAGGGGCACTTGAGCAAACAAGAGATACTCATCCTGCACCGCCAGGCGCAAGACATTGTAGAAGGCCGCTTCGCCGGGTGACATGAACGGCTGGGCGACCAGCGTCAGCCCGCGGGGCAAGAGGCTCCGGCGCGCCGCTCGACGCGCCGAGAGCTTCGTCGCGAGGATGGTGACCCACCACAGCAGCAGGACAGCGACCAACCCGCCGGCGGCCACCGCAATCGGGATCCAATTGTCGAACACGAAGGTCAGCAGCGCGTCCATGCGTGACCCGGAATGATCTTCCCGAGGAGGACGGCATGCCGGGCCCCCGTCACCGACGGAATGTTGCTGGGACGCCCGTGCCAGGTTTGATACGCCAGCAGGGCAAAGGCAATCGCTTCAAACGCCTTGCTATCCCAGCCATGCTCTTCGAGTCGTCGCACGCGTACGGGGGCAAACTCCCGAGTCAGGTGAGCCAAGAGAGTAGGATTGCGGGCACCACCACCGGCCACGACGACATCGTCCACGGATCCCGACAGCCACCGGCGCGCGTCGGCCACCGTCCGAGCGGTGAAGGCGCTCGCCGTCGCCAACAGATCTTGAGGGCGCTGCGTGCGACCAAGCCGAACCAGCTCGTCGACGAACGCTTGCCCAAAGAGTTCACGCCCGGTCGATTTCGGCGGTCGGCGCTTGAGGAATGGATGGGCCAGGAGTCGCGCAAGAAGGGTCTGATCGATGATGCCCTTGGCCGCGAGCCGTCCGTCGCGGTCCATGGTCCGCCGTCCGTCGGTGAGACGTTGCACGAGACCATCCAAGACCATGTTCGCCGGTCCCGTATCGAACGCCTGCGTCGCCTCCACTCCTTTGCCAGCCGGCAGATACGTGACGTTGCCGATGCCGCCCAAATTGACGATCAGCCGTGACCGGTGTGCGTCCCGGAGCAATGCGTAGTGCGCATACGGGGTGAGCGGGGCGCCTTCCCCGCCGGCGGCGAGGTCACGCGGCCGGAAATCGGCGATCGTCGTCACGCCGGTGCGTTCGGCGATGATGCACGGCTCGGCGATTTGCAGCGTAGAGCGGACCCGGCCGATGACGGGTTCACGTACCGGTAGCGGCAGATGATGGACCGTCTGCCCATGGGACCCGATCAAGTCCACTTGCTCCGGTTGAAGCCCAGCCCGACTGATGACCGCGAGCGCGCTCCGGGCGAACCATTCGCCAAGCACCGCGTTCAACTGACTGATGTCGGCCACCGAGCCCGTCAGCGAGGCCCGCAAGATTCGTTGCTGGAGACTGTGGGAGTAGGGAACCGTCTGAAAGGCGAGTGGGGTGAGACGAATGTCCTCTTCGACACCACGGATCCGCACGAGCGCGGCATCCACGCCATCCCCCGACGTGCCGGACATCAAGCCGACCACGGTAAGGCTCGGCCGGCTTGATCGTCCTCCGCGGGGCGTACGCATGGCGCGGCTACGCTAAACGAAGTCCCGGTGAGGGTCAAGGGACGATCGTAGGGAGGATCGGCAACGTCTCGCGTTGACTTTGAGGCGAACGCGATGCTACCGTCCCGCCCGATGCCGGTCCGCGTACTGGTGTGTTTCAGGCTCCTCTCTTTCCTCGTCTTCGTCGCTTCCGCGGCCGACGCTCATGCACAATCATCATCCCCTGGGCCTATCAAAGTCGTCGCGACCATTCCGGTGTTGAAGGATTTTGCGGAGCAGGTGGGACGGGAGCACGTAGAAGTGACGTCCCTCATGACCGGGCTTGAGAGCGAGCATACCTATTCGCCCAGGCCCAGCGATATCGTCGCAGTCCGCAAAGCGCATCTCCTCCTTGAAGTGGGGGTGGGACTCGAGGTGTGGGTCACATCATTGGTGAAGAATGCCGGCAACAGTCGGCTTCGCATCGTCACGACATCGAAAGGCATTGGGCTGGTGCGTGATCGCGACAACGAGGTGCAGGAGACCGGCGAGAGCCACCACGGCGGCAATCCGCACATCTGGTTGGACCCTGAGAATGCCAAAATCATGGTGCGCCATATCACCGAAGCGCTCACCCACGTCGATCCTCAGCACGCCGCCGAGTACCGGGACCATCAAGCCGATTACTTGCGGCAACTCGATCAAGTAGAAGGCGAGCTCCTCAGGCGCGTCAAGGCCCTGTCCGATCGTCGCCTCATCGTGTATCACCCCGCGTGGCCCTATTTTGCACGACGGTTCGGGTTCCGCGTGGTCGACGCGATCGTCCTACAATCCGGCGCCGAGCCATCGGCCCATCATCTGCAAAAGCTCATCGCTCGGATTCGCAAAGACGGGATCCGGGTCATTGTCTCGGAGCCGCAAATGAACCCCAAAATTCCCGAGATGCTGGCGCGAGAGACCCAGGCCCGGGTCGTCGTGTTAAGCGCGCTCCCAGGCGCCATCCCCGGCACCGAGACCTATCTCAACCTGCTTCGCTATAATGTTGGACAGCTGGCCGACGCGCTGCAAAGCGCCTAACGTGACGTCCTCGGTCAAGCCGTCATGATGCCTTCTCGGCGGTCACACTCTCCTTTGTCCGATTCGGGCCGTGACGCGCCTTCGCCCCGATCCGCACCGTTGCATCCGATCATTCAATTTCGACACGCATCCTTCGGCTTTCCCGGTATCGTCGCGCTGAAGGATATCTCGCTGGATATCCACGAAGGGGAGTTCATCGGCGTGATCGGGCCAAACGGCTCAGGGAAAACGACGCTCTGCAAGGCGATCCTCGGACTCATGGCGCCATTCGAAGGCCACCTGCAGATTTTCGACTGCGCGTGTGAAAGGCTGCAGTGCCACCATCGGGCCCGCATCGGCTATCTGCCTCAAAAAGGAAGCCTCGACAAAAATTTTCCGATCACCGTGCTCGAGACGGTGATGATGGGTCGCTACGGCGTGCTCGGTCTGTTCAAAAGGCCGGCCGCCCGCGACTATGAAATCGCGCGGGAGGCGCTTGCGCACGTCGGCATGGCGGATCATCAGCAGACGGCGCTCGGCCACCTGTCCGGCGGACAACAGCAGCGGGTGTTCATCGCGCGTGCGCTGGCCCAGGAGCCGCAGGTCCTGCTGCTCGATGAGCCGACGACGGGCATCGATATCGTCACGCAGCACAGCGTGCTCGACCTCATCCGTCGATTGCATCGGGAGCTCGGCCTCACGGTCGTCCTGATCACGCACGACATCAACATGATCCGCGCCCACGTCGACCGGCTCGTCCTGCTGAAGACCCGCCTCTGGGCCGCCGGGCCACCGGACGACGTGTTGAAGCCGGACATCCTCCGGCAAGTGTATGGGAAAGACGTGGTGATTACCGAAAAAGACCTCGTCATCGTCGAGGACTACCACCACCATTAGGAAGGGGTAGAAGGGGTATGGGTAAAGGGGGAACGTGACAACCAGAGGTTCCAACGCGCCGAGACATTAATTTACTTACCCATTATCTCTCTACCCCGTAGCCCATTGTTCCATGTTCGAGCTGTTGTCTTACGACTTCATGCAACGGTCCATGCTCGCGGCGGTGCTCGTCGGCGGGCTGTGTTCGGTGATGGGAGTCTTCGTGGTGCTGCGTGGGCTCGCGTTCATGGGAGCCGGGACTGCACACGCGGCCTTTGCCGGTGTCACGTTGGCGTATCTTGTCGGGCTGCCGCCATTGCCCCTCGCGGTCCTCTTTGGCTTGGGCACCGTCTGGGGCACCGGCCTCATGGAGGAGCAAGGTCGGATGAAGCTCGACGTGTCGATCGGGATTCTCTACACGGCGACGATGGCCCTGGCGATTCTCTTTCTTGGGCTGATGAAAACCTATAACGCCGAAGTCTACGGCTACCTGTTCGGGAGCGTGCTCTCGGTGACGAGCGAGGAGTTGCGGGCGATTCTCGCGCTCAGCGTCTTGGTGCTCGCGTTGATCTTTCTCTTCTCCAAGGAGTTGTATTTCATCGCGTTCGATCAGGAGATGGCCGAGGCCAGCGGAGTGCCTGCCCGTCGAATCTATTACCTGCTCCTGACGCTCATCGCATTGACCATCGTCGTATCGTTGAAAACGGTCGGAGCCATCCTCGTGTTCGCGATGGTACTCATCCCCGCCTCGACGGCCTATCAGCTCACGGACAGTTTAAGGCAGATGACAATCTACTCCGTGATCATCGGCATGGCGTGCGCGATTGTCGGCGTGTTGCTTTCGTACGTTTGGGATATCCCCACCGGCCCGGCGATCGTGCTCCTCGCCACAGCGGTGTTCTTCCTGTCGGTGTTGGCGTCGCCGAAGCGGGCTCGAAGGGTTAGGGCTTAGAACCGGCTTCAGCCCACCGATCAACATCATGAGGCCGGTTCTCGAGTAAACGACAAAATTGCTCAGCTGCCTCCTTGAACTTTTCGGCTCTTCCCATGGCTTGAGTATCCATCAGATTAACCAGGCTGCTCAAAACGGCCATCCAACAAGGCGGCAGGCGAAGGAAAACACCGCAGGCGTACCCTCTGGGGTACGTTGAGGATTTTTCGGGCCGAGAATGCGGTTGGGGACCGTTTTCAGCAGCCCTACTCCAGCTTGGCGTGTTTTTCCCGCGCCCAGACCATGCCGACCTGCTCCTTCGAGGTGAATCCGAGCTTTTCATAAAAGCCGGGGCAGCGGGTGCAGAGCCAGAAGAGCTCGACGCGCTTTAAGGCCGGGTGGTTGAGAATCTGTTGCATGATTTGCGTACCGATATCCTGCCCTTGGTAAGCTTCATCGACGATGACATCCCAAATCGACGCCCGGTACACGTAATCGGTCAGCACCCGCCCAAACCCCACCAGGCGGTCGCCCTCCCAGGCCGATATGGCAAGGTCCGTATGCATGAGCGCTTCGCGGGCGCCCGCGACCGTTCGCGCCTTCGCCCACGGGGCTTGCTGGTAGAGGCGCAGGAGTTGCGCCGGGTCGACATCCTTTCGATCAGAGAACGTGATCATGGGCTTGAGCGACGAGCCTCTCTTATATTATGTATACCGGGCTTGAGTGCAATGAGGTGGTAGCGATGACGAAGGTGCGGAGATGTCCGCGTTGCTTTCAATTGATGTGGCTCAAGGACGAGGACTTCGAATACGTCGATGACAATACGGTTCGCACGACGTGCCCTCACTGTCATGGATTAGTGCGGCTCAAACTTATTATCGAAGGCGACCGAGCCGCCGGGCCGAAAATGGGGCACTGAAACTTCAGTGATGAGCGATTTGTCTTGAGCGCTGAGATAGTACTTCCCTTGCTTACAATCCTCGACCGGCCCCTTCGAGTTCCGGCTGATTGCCCGGCATAATCTTGTGGAGTGACGTTCGGTATTCCGCGATCCGCTTGAGTTCCTGAGGCGTGATCGTGATCTCCCGGTCTCGCTGCATCGTCTCGAGTTGATCGAGCACGGCCAACAGCGGCTGGATCGCGCTGAAGAGCTTTCCCGCCTCGAACGCTTCCAGTGAATCCAGGAAGTGTTCGTTCAATCGGCGATAGACGGACTTGCCGCTTTGATCGCGAAACCGCGAGACGGTCTTATCATAGACGTCGACGGCTTCGGGCGTCGGGCGAAGCCCGCCTGGGACCGCTTTTAGATGGACGACGGCGGGAAGCTTCTCGGCATAGGCCTTCAACGACGAGACCAGGCTTCCGACGATATCAAGGAATTCGCTGCAGGTCATGCCGACTTGTGGCTGAGACATAGCGTGAGCCCGATGTTCTGTCAAGCCTGCGTGGCACGGCGCAATGTGCCGATGACGGCTTCAATATCGGCCGGCAGTGAGGTGACAAAGTCCATCGGCCGCCCGGTGCTCGGGTGGACAAACGCAAGGCGCTTGGCATGCAGCATGACGCGAGGGATCGAGACCCCGTCGAGGGCCGCCACCTTTCGGCCGCCATAGGTGACATCTCCAAGCAAGGGATGGCCAAGCGCAGTCAGGTGCACACGTAATTGATGGGTGCGGCCCGTCCTCGGGATCAGCTCAACGTGCGCGGCAAGCTTCCCAAACCGTTCCTTGACGACATAGCTCGTCACCGACGCCTTGGGCCGTGCCGTTCTCGCAGAAAACTTCTTCCGTTCCTTGGTGTCGCGCCCGATCGCGAGCTCAATGCGTCCCTCGCGCCGCACCGGTGAACCCCAGGTCAACGCTTCGTACGTGCGGCCGATCGTATGGTGCTTGAATTGCGCAGCCAGTGCCCGATGTGCCTGATCCGTCTTCGCGATGACCATCACCCCCGACGTGTCCTTATCAAGCCGATGAACGAGTCCGGGGCGCTCCTTGCCTCCGATCGTCGGCAGCACCCCACCACCTTCGAAATGATGCAGCAGGGCATTGACGAGTGTCCCGGACCAGTGCCCCGGCGCGGGGTGTACGACGAGGCCCGGTTGTTTGTTGAGGACGAGCAACGCCTCGTCCTCAAACAGCACGTCGAGTTCGATAGCTTCTGGTTTCAGCTCGATCGGCTCCGGCCGTGGAATCGTCAATACGATTCGGTCGGCAGCTCGAATCTTGTAGCTCGGCTTGATGGTCAGGCCGTTCACCGTGATCCGTCTCTCCTCAATGAAGCGCTGCAGCGCGGATCGTGAGAACGACGGGTCACGGTTGGCTAGGAACACGTCCAGGCGTTTGGGCGCTTCGCCCTGGCTCACGACGATTTCAGCAAAAGAAGTCCCGGCACTTGAAATGCCCGTATTTGTCACCTTGCTTGCGTGGTGCATCTGAACCGGGGAGTGGTGCATTCGAACCAATGGAATTCGTCTGTGTGTTTATTCGGTTTCACGCTACCGCAGAAGTGCATACGCTTTCAATGCTTCCGGCTCACCGGTTCGCGGCCTGCCGCTTGCAGTACGCCCCACCCAGGTGCATATCGCACCTCACAAGAAGGAGGTTGCCATGGCGTGGTTGATGAGCGATCGATCGGTTGAAGGTCGTGTCTTGGTAGTCGACGACGAGGAACAAATCCGAAAAGTAGTCGGCACGACGTTGAGGAAGGCCGGCTACGACGTTGAGGAGGCGGAGGACGGAGGCAAGGCGATCGAGGTTCTCAATACCGGCGCGAATCCAATGATGGTGGACTGCATCATCTGCGACATTCGTATGCCGCGCATCAACGGGACGGAAGCCATCAAGTATTTCCGTAGCCAATATCCCTCCGTCCCGATCATTGTCCTCACCGCCTACCCGGACTTTCAACTCGCGACCTCTTTCTTGAAAGAGGGCGTCTCGGACTATTTGGTCAAGCCTGTGGATCGCGAGAAGCTGTTGGCGGCCGTCAAGACCGCGATGGAGAAGCGGACGCTATTCGCGTCATGACGAACCGCGGACTGGATTCGGCGACGAGCGCTCCGCGCCCCGTCGAGAGTGGTCCCTCGGTGAAGGTCATCATTCTCGGCGGCGGCAAGGGGGGGACCGCGCTCCTCGAGCTGTTGACGCGGAGCGCCGGGGTCGAGGTGACCGGCATCGCGGACATCAATCCGGACGCTCCAGGTTTACGCCTCGCCCGACGCTTGTGTGTGCCCACCTCCTCGTGCGCGGCTGATCTGATCGCTCGGGACGGGGCGGATCTTGTGGTCGACGTCACGGGCGATCCTTCTCTGCCCTCTCAGTTGTCTGCAGTCCTGCCCTCCCATATGGAATGGTTGGGCGGGACTGCGGCCCGTCTCGTCTGGCTCCTGATCCAGCAGCAGCACGACTTGCGCGCGCAGCTCATCCATGCCGACAAACTCGCCACCATCGGTACCTTTGCAGCGCAGATCGCCCACGACCTGAAGAACCCCTTGTACTGCATTCGCGAGTTTGCCCGGTTTATCGAAGAAGAGCAGGATCCGGAGCAGATCAAGGAATACTCGCAAGAGATTCAAAAGGCTGATCGGTATCTCGCGTCGATTCTCGATGTCCTGACCGGATATACACGACGGTTGGAGAACGAGGAGCAAACCGTTTCGCTTGCGGACCTTCTTGATCAGGCACTCACATTTTCACGATATGCCTCCCCGTGCACCGACCTTGAAGTGGTTCGTCAGTACGGTTCCGTTCCGTCTTACCGCGCCCAGGGAAGTGAGCTGCTGCAGATCTTTGTGAACCTCCTGACCAATGCCATTCAAGCAATGGAGGGACGCGGGCGGTTGACGATTGGGCTGGCCACGGTGTTGGACGACGTCGAAATCTCTATTCAGGATACCGGTCCCGGAATCCGCCCGGAGCACCGCGCACAATTGTTTACGCCTTTTTTCACCACTAAACCGCTTGGCACCGGGACGGGGCTTGGCCTGTCGATCGTTCGGACGCTGGTTGCGAAGTATGGCGGCACGATCGATGTCGAGAGCGAACTCGGGCACGGTGCGACCTTCCGCATCCGATTGCCGGTCGCACTCGCGCGGATTGATTCCGAGGGGCGGCAGGCAGAGAGGACGTCGTCGGCCCTACACGGGCCGGCAGCTTAAAGCACCTTTAGGCGCCGCTCGGCCGCCGCGCCAGGGTCAGTGCGGCAGCGGGCTCGGATACTTGGATCTTGACGCGTCGGACGAGTTCCAAGCCAGCCAGTATCAGGATTCCTCCGGTGACGTGTGTGAGAAGGATCGGTTCCCCCAGGCAGACATGTGCCGCCACGATTGTGCAAACCGGCACCAGATTGTGATAGCCCGCCACAGTCCCAGGGGCCAACGCTTGGAGGGATAAGGAGCGGAGCACGAAGACGGCTGCCGTCGCGCAACCAATGTAGACGACGGCGAGTAGGATCGGCAGCGGGCAGTCGAGGACCGGCATGGCTCTATCCGACAATGTGAGCGCGACGAGAACCAGTGCGCCCGATCCAAACATGACGGTATTCGCCGCCATCGCTCCATAGCGCTTGGCAATATGGCCGCCCACGGCGAGATGTGCGGCCATCATGACGGTGAACAGAAAGACCAACCCATCGCCGAGACCGAAATCACCTGCGCTACCGAAGAGGTCGCGGGAGATCGCGATCAAGCAGCCGAGGAGCGAGATACCGATACCGGCCGCTTTTGTGACGGTAATATCCTCTTTTCTCAGTACGAAGGCGAACAGTGTGGTTAAGGCAGGGATCAAGCTATAGATGAACGTATAGTGGGTGACGGTCGTCTTCATCAATCCCCAAGCGGCAATTCCATAGGAAGCGACGCCCACCACGCCGAGCAACGACAATTTGGTCAGGTCGGCGCGCGCGAGCCCGATGAGGCCTCGCACATCGCTGAGCGCGGTGATACCCAGCAACAACACAAAGGCTATCAGCACACGGAAGGATGCGAACATGACCGGCTCGACACTCCAGTGGCTGAAGACGTATTTATATTTAATTGTCGGAGTAACGGTGCTGAGCAGGACGACCGCGAGCAGCACGTACAGAAGCGCTCTCACGTTGTGAGGGTGACTACTATGCAGTTCCACACGTGCCTCTCGGCCGTCAGAAGCCGGTGAGTGTCAAGGCGAGGATCTGTTCGATGAACTGGGACAGGTCCTGCTGGTCTCGTTCCCCTATGGCGGTGATCGCGCCGCCAAAGCGTGGATATTCGGCATGCCGGACCGTCAGCACACACTGGATGCGCCGGGCATCCGTCAACTGAAAGTCGATGCCGACGGTGGCCCCCGGGTCGACCGTGAGCGAAGACTCGACGTGAAGGCCCTGTTCGGTAATATCGATAATCTGGCAGTTGGCTTCTACAGAGCCGCTCCGGAGTCGGCCGGCTCGACGGAGGGGAATTCGGAAGAGTTGTCGCTGCTGCGCCATGGCTGCCGGAAGGGTTTCGTCAATGAAGCACGATCAATGCCATATTGGACGCCGAACTGCTTCAACAATCAAGAGGCGAAAGAACAGAAGCTTATCGGCCCGCAACCGAGGCGGGTGGAGCAAATGGCTGTCAAAATTTTGGAACGACGGGCCGGAATACGGCCCTGCGTTGCCCGCCGTTAGGGAAAGGGCGGCTTATTTGTGTATGTCGAGCAGGACGAACTCGACGGGAACGGGCACGTGGTAGCCAGTGTCGTCTTCGAGGATCTTCAAGGCCTTCTTGCCGTCCAGTCGTGTGATGCCCCAAAAGGAAAAATCTGATTTCACCCGCAGGCCCTTCAGGGCTTCGTTCGCCTTGGTGCCCTCAACCGTAAAGACTCGGAAGCCGGAGGCCACCACCCGGTGGCGATCGAGAATGTCGACAAGGGCCACATAGCCGTCTTCCGTCTTCACCGGCTTCGCGCGTAGCACCGCTTTCAGATGGAAATAGGTGGGGAGGGAGCCGTTGCTTTCGATCAGCACATACGGCGTTCCATCGTCGGCCTCGTATTCTTCGATGGTCGCCTTTCGTTTCAGCACCCGATTGAGAGCGGCGGTGCTGTAGGTCGTGAAATCGACCCATTCCATGGCCCGCACACTGTCCGAGAAATTCCGGGAACCGGCATGAAGCACCGGATGGATCTCGACGGCATGTTTCGGATTGGCGGTCTCGTAGGGAATCGGCTCCTGCTCTTCCGAGTGAATATCGTCCTTGCCGCCGGCGTGCTCAAACCAAATGCGAAACACCCCATTAATCGCGACATCGCCGTCTTGGCTCAGGGTCTTGATGTCCTTTGCGTCGAGGCGCGATGAGCACGCGTTGATGAATTCCGCGACCAGCGGAATCTTCAGTTCACTGGTGCGGACGGCGGTTCGGAGTTCGCAGTCGCCTTTTTCCGGGATCGCCTCTACCTCATCGAAGCGACCGGTCACATTAATCAGCGCGCGATCCGATTGCTGAAGGAGGATGTCCTTCCGAATGCGGAGTTGTGCGGCATCGACCGAGGAATCGGACAGCAAGAGCGTCGCACTGACGAGA
Source organism: Nitrospira sp. Vd2 (assembly GCF_979581665.1). Taxonomy (NCBI): domain Bacteria; kingdom Pseudomonadati; phylum Nitrospirota; class Nitrospiria; order Nitrospirales; family Nitrospiraceae; genus Nitrospira; species Nitrospira sp. Vd2. Next base: position 17,859 of record NZ_CEFZSK010000040.1, read on the forward strand.
ATCAGGTAGAGCGGCAGCACCACGCTTACTGAAACGAGAGCAGACCGACGAGGAAGAGCAGGGTGAGACGAAGGACGGCAACCGGGACCGTGGACCACAAAAGCTCCCACGTACGGCGTGAACCCTATCTGTGCCGTGCGCGCTCGGCGATCTTCTTGCGGAGCCGGGCTTTTTCCAAACTGACTCGAGCGGCTTCCAGTTCAGAGGGAAGCCCGCCCATCTCGAGGCGCCGCTCGGCCGCTTCAACGGCGGCCTGGGCACGATCCACGTCGATATCCTCGGCCTTTTCCGCTATTTCAGCCAGGATCGTCACCTTGGTGGGTGTGACTTCTGCAAAGCCCCACAGCACAGACATGTAGGAGGTGACATCGCCAACGCGGTAGCGCAACTCGCCGACCTTCAGTGTGGAGAGAAAATGCGCATGGCCCGGCAACACGCCGAATTCGCCTTCGACACCGGGAGCAATCACCTCTTCGACCTGCTGGCTCAACAGCAGTTTCTCCGGCGTCACGACTTCGAGTAAGAGCGATCCGGCCATCGACTAGCCTCGCTTGTAGCCCAACTTTTCAGCCTTCGCGATCACTTCTTCAATCGTCCCGACCATGTAGAACGCCTGCTCGGGCAGGTCGTCGTACTTGCCGTCGACGATCTCCTTGAAGCTACGCACGGTGTCCTTGAGCTTCACGTACTTACCCGGCGAACCGGTGAACGCCTCGGCCACGTGGAACGGCTGCGACAGGAAGCGTTGAATTTTCCGCGCTCGCGCCACGACCATTTTGTCGTCTTCCGAGAGTTCGTCCATGCCCAGGATCGCGATGATGTCCTGCAGATCCTTGTAGCGCTGGAGGATGGATTGTACGGAGCGGGCCACGGTGTAATGCTCTTCCCCGATGATTTGCGGGTCCAAGATACGGGATGTGGAATCGAGAGGGTCGACAGCCGGATAGATGCCGAGCTCGGCGAGCGACCGCGACAGCACGGTCGTCGCGTCAAGGTGCGCGAACGCGGTAGCGGGCGCCGGATCGGTCAAGTCGTCCGCCGGGACGTAAATGGCTTGCACCGAGGTGATCGACCCTTTCTTCGTCGAGGTGATCCGCTCCTGCAACGCGCCCATTTCGGTACCCAGCGTCGGTTGGTAACCGACGGCGGACGGCATGCGGCCGAGAAGGGCGGATACCTCGGAACCGGCTTGGGTGAACCGGAAGATATTATCGATGAACAGCAGCACGTCCTGGTGTTCTTCGTCGCGAAAGTATTCGGCGATGGTCAAGCCCGTCAGACCGATTCGAAGGCGGGCTCCGGGCGGCTCGTTCATCTGACCGTAGGCCAACGCGGCCTTGGACTTCGTGAAGTCCTCCGGATCGATGACCTTCGACTCCTGCATTTCATGCCAAAGGTCGTTGCCTTCACGAGTGCGCTCGCCGACGCCCGCGAACACGGAAAACCCGCCATGGTGGAGCGCGATGTTGTTGATCAGCTCCATGATGATGACGGTCTTGCCGACGCCGGCGCCGCCGAACAAGCCGACCTTTCCACCTTTGGAATACGGCTCCAGCAAATCGACGACCTTGATGCCGGTTTCAAGCACCTCGGTCCTTGTCTCTTGTTCGTCGAGGGGCGGAGCCGGGCGGTGAATCGGGTAGGTCTTCTTCGCGCGAATCGGCCCCTTGCCGTCCACCGGCTCTCCCAGGACGTTGATTAAACGCCCCAACGTCTCACGTCCGACGGGCACTGAGATCGGCGATCCGGTATCCTGAACTTCCATCCCACGGACCACACCGTCGGTGGAGGACATCGCCACGCCACGAACGCGGTTCTCCCCGAGGTGCTGGGCGACTTCCAGCGTCAGCCGAATTTCCGGCCGTCCCGTCTGCTTGTCTTCCGGCTGTTCGATGCGAAGCGCGTTATAGATGTTGGGAAGTTGACCGGGCGGAAACTCGGCGTCGATGACGGGGCCGATGACTTGAATGACTTTCCCTGTGCTCATGTCGCTCCTTCTCTGCTGAGGCGCCCACCGGTATCGCGGGTTACTTGAGCGCTTCGGCGCCGCCGACGATGTCCATCAATTCCTTGGTAATCGCCGCCTGGCGCGTCTTGTTGTAGTACAGATTGATCCGCTTGATCAGCTCGCCGGCATTCCGCGTGGCGCCATCCATCGCGGCCATCCGAGCGCCATGTTCAGCGGCTGAGGATTCGAGCAGCACACGGGAGGCTTGGGTCTCGAAGTGCTTCGGGAGCAGCGCGGCCAAGAGTTGATCCTCATCTGGCTCATACAAATAACTGCCACCCATGCGTTCGGTGCCGGTCGGCTCATCAATGGAGTCGATCGGGAAGAACTGTTCGACGATCACCCGTTGCTGAATGGCCGATTTGAACTCGTTGTAGATGACGTACAGCTCGTCGAAGGTCCCTTGGGTGTAGTGCTGAATGAGATCTTGGCCGATGTCGATGCCGTGCTCGTACGTCAGCCGGTCGAAGACGCCGACCCATTGTTGGCGAACCGGCCAAGGGCGCCGCCGAAAGAAGTCGCGCCCCTTGCGGCCGACGATGCTTACTGTGATCGCCCCACCACGAGCCTCGGACTGATGGATGAACTCCAGCGCCTTGCGGATGATGTTGGCATTGAACGCGCCGCACAAGCCACGATCGCTGGTCACGACGAGGACTTCGATCCGTTTCCCCGTGCGCTTCTGGAGCAGCGGATGGGCGGCGCGATTGACGCGGCGGCTGAGGTTGGCAATGACATCGCGCACGCGATGACCATACGGCCGCGCGGCGAGGATGCGGTCTTGTGCCCGCTTCAGTTTCGCGGCGGCCACCATTTTCATGGCCTTCGTGATCTTCTGCGTGTTCTTGACCGCAGCGATCTTTCGTCGAAGACTTTGCAGACTCGGCATAGGATTCGGGGATCGGATCTGTTATGGTTTGGCGCCGTAGCCCATCTTCTGCTTGAACGTGTTGATGATCTGCTTCAATTCTGCGGCAAACGCCTCGTCGATCTTACTTTTCGTGACCAAGTCCTTCTTGATGTGCGGGTGATGCTGCGCCACGTAGTGCAGCAAATCTTCTTCGAACTGCCGAATCTTATCGACCGGCACATCGTCGACGAAGCCGTTCGTGCCGGCAAAGATCGATAGAACCTGGTCCGCCACGGGCATCGGCTTATACTGCCCTTGCTTGAGCAACTCCACCATCCGAACGCCTCGGTTCAATTGCGCCTGCGTGGCCTTGTCCAGCTCGCTGCCGAACTGCGCGAATGCGGCCATCTCCCGGTACTGCGCCAAATCCAAACGCAGCGTCCCGGCCACCTGCTTCATGGTCTTGATCTGGGCCGACCCACCGACACGGGACACCGAGAGGCCGACGTTGATCGCGGGCCGGATGCCTGAATAGAAAAGATCGCTCGCGAGATAGATCTGCCCATCGGTAATCGAGATGACGTTCGTCGGGATGTATGCCGACACGTCACCCGCTTGGGTCTCGATGATCGGCAGCGCCGTCAGGCTACCACCACCTAATTCCTGGCTCAGTTTCGCCGCACGCTCCAGCAACCGTGAATGCAGATAGAAGACGTCACCGGGATAGGCTTCGCGTCCCGGTGGGCGACGGAGCAGGAGGGAAATTTGCCGATACGCGGTGGCATGCTTCGACAAGTCGTCATAAATAATCAACGCGTGCTTGCCGTTGTCTCGAAAGTACTCGCCCATCGCGACGCCGGCGTACGGCGCCAGGTATTGAAGAGAGGCCGCATCGCTGGCCGTCGCGGAGACCACCATGCTGTATTCCATGGCATGGTGCTCTTCGAGTGTCTTGATGACGCGGGCGACGGTAGAGCGTTTTTGGCCGATCGCGACGTAGATGCAGAAGACGTTCTGGCCGCGCTGATTGATGATCGTGTCGACCGCGATTGCCGTTTTCCCGGTCTGCCGATCCCCGATGATCAACTCGCGTTGACCGCGTCCGATGGGGATCATCGCGTCGATGGCTTTGAGACCGGTCTGAAGCGGCTCACGGACCGATTGTCGTTCAACCACGCCGGGGGCCCGCACTTCCAAACGACGGGTGGTCGACGTCTTGATCGGCCCTTTGCCGTCGAGTGGCTGACCGATCGCGTTGACGACGCGCCCGACCAGCGCTTCTCCGACCGGAATTTCCGCGATCCGCCCGGTTCGCTTGACGGCATCGCCTTCCTTAATTCCTGTTTCCTCGCCCATGAGCACGGCGCCGACGCTGTCTTCTTCGAGATTCAGCGCGATGCCGTACAGGTTGCCGGGGAACTCGAGCATTTCGCCCGCCATCGCCCCTTCCAGACCATAGACTTTCGCGATCCCGTCGCCAACCTGGATCACCGACCCGGTCTGATTGACATCGACCCGCTGATCAAAGCCTTTGATCTTCTCTTTGATGATGGCTGTAATCTCTTCCGACTTGATCTGCATCGGCTACTCCTTCGTCACGAGCGTCCGCATTGCTGCCAACCGACTCTTGACGCTGCTATCGAATACCGTGCTCCCGACCATGATCTTCAGTCCTGCCAGCAGACCGGGATCGGTGTGGAAGGCAATATCGACTGTCTGACCCATCAGCTGGGCCAGTCGGTGTTTCAACTGTTCTTGCTCGGCCGCGTTCAATGGCTTCTCGGATGTCACCTGGATTTGCTTCGTCCCTTTCTGCTGATCGGCCAGCCGGGTGAGTTCCTCGGCGATTTCGGCAAGGAATCCCAATCGGTTTTTCTTGATGAGTTGCCCGAGGAACCGATTGACAATTGGCGGGCATCCGAGTCGCTGGCTCAGCCCGGCGAGCACGTCGTGCTTTTCGTGAAACGTAAATGCCGGTGAGGCAAGGACGTGCCTGAGGGTCTTAGATTCAGCAGTCGCGCGGGCTAAGGCGGCGAGTCCTGCACGAGTCGCCTCCACTTGGGCTGACTCGACGAGCCCGAACAAGGCTTTGGCGTAACGACGGGCGACTCCGGTTTTGATCACGATCCGTACCGATGATCGGGGGTAACTTGGCGTGCGGCGGGCACGACAAAACGCGAAACAGTAGCATTCGATCTGACGCGGTGTCAAGAAGGAAGGACGGAAGGCTCGAACAGCTGCTACTGAATGATGCCGCCGCCGAGGACTCGGTCACCGTGATAGAAGACGGCGGATTGCCCGGGGCTAAGTGCTCGCTGAGGGTGCGCAAATCGCACAAGGATTGAACCGTCTTGGATAGGTTCGATTACCGCCGGAGACGCCGGGGAGGCGTAGCGGACCTTGACCTCAACGGCAACCGGCTTTGTCCCCACCGCCTTATCGAGCAGTACGATATCACTGACACGACATTCGGTGGACAGGAGATTTTCAGCCGGGCCGAGAACGACCGTGCGAGTCTGCGGCACCAAACGCTGCACGTAGAGCCTCTCACCGACCGCTACGCCGAGGCCCCGCCGTTGTCCAGGAGTATAGAAAGCAACCCCCTCGTGCGCTCCCAAGACATTCCCATGGGCGTCGGTAAAGACGCCCGGCTGGCGCACTTCCGGTGCCTCACGCTCAAGAAACGATCGGTAATCGCCTTGTGAGGCGAAACAGATTTCCTGGCTCTCCTTGAGTTCGTCAGCGGGTAGCCCGATCGCCTCCGCCCGCTCCCACACCTCAGACTTCTGGAGTTCCCCTACAGGGAAGAGAAGACGCGGAAGCCATTCGGGGGAGATGCGGTACAGAAAATAGGTTTGATCCTTTCGAGCATCGCTCGCCTTCCGCAAAGTGACCTGGCCGTTCTCAGCGACAATCCGCGCATAATGACCGGTGGCAAAGAACTGAGCCCCGCATGCATCGGCAAGCTCAGCGAGCACCCGCAGCTTGACCCGCTCGTTGCATCGCACACACGGGTTCGGCGTCGTCCCTGCTAAATACCCGGAGAGAAAATCGTGGATGACCCCGCTTCGGAAGCGCGCGCGCGTATCGACGACTTCATGGGTGATGCCCAACTGCTTCGCGGCAAATCGTGCAATACCGATCTTGCAGCAACCGCGCTCTTGCCAACGTTTCGATACCGCCACCTCATCGTCCTCGTGCTCCCACACCTGAAGCGTGACGCCGTGGACGTTGTAGCCTTGCTCGACGAGCAACGCCGCCGCTACGCAGCTATCGACACCGCCGCTCATGCCAAGGAGGACGCGTGGACGAGACATTACTTAGCCTTGCGAAGATTCCTGTACGCGCACCTTGCCCCGATGCAGCGCTAGGTTGTGGACGTTGTCAGGCTGCACGAGATCCTCGGTCACAGGGTCCATGGTCTTCTTGACCCCCATATCGCACAGGCCGTGATGGTGCGCTCCCTCTTCCATCGAGATCAAGGGTGCCCGAATATCGCCGATCACGACGGCGGACTTCAAGAGCTGAACTTTTTCAGTCGCGGTCACGGCCGCATGGATCTTGCCGCCACAGACCAATACGCCTGCACTTACGGTCCCCTTGATCATGGCATGCTCGCCGACGATCAATGTACCTTTGGTATGAATCTCGCCTTCGAGGCGGCCGTCGACGCGAACGGTTCCCTCAAATCGAATCACGCCTTGAAAATCGACACCGCGCCCTAAAAACGTAAAGTTTTCATCTCTTTCTCCGGATGGCTTCTTATTGAGCTCCCACATCGGTCATCCTCCTCTCTGTCGACGTTCTGCGCCCTCCGAACTAGCAACGGGCTAGCTGATGACGGAGGGCGAAGGAACGAGTGAACGGATAGAAACGACGGTCGAGGTGTGATGTGCCAGGATGGATCAAGCCAACAGGATCTCAACCAATCGTTCAAGCTCTTCGGGACCAAAGTAGTGTAGCACAAGCTTTCCGCCCTTCCGGCCCTTCACTACCGATACGCGGGTCCCTAGACGCCGTTGGAGGCGTTCCTCAAGATCGGTATATGGCTTTTGTGCCTTGCTCTTTCGTTTGGGATGAAAGAGCCCCGCGGCTAGCTTTTCTGCCTGCCGGACAGAGAGTTGCTCCCGGACAATTTGCTGCGCGAGCCGATGTTGTGCATCTGCAGTAGACAAGCCGAGCAAAACTTTCGCATGCCCTGTCGTCAATTGGCCTGACTCGACGAGGCCCTGAATATCCGGTGGTAAGTGGATAAGCCGAGCAATATTCGCAATCGAGGAGCGGTCTTTACCGATCCGTTGTGCGACGGTCTCCTGAGTAAAGCCGAATTCGGTAATAAGCCGATGATAGGCCCGTGCCGCCTCCATGGGATTGAGGTCTTGGCGCTGGACGTTTTCAACTAATGCCAGTTCCATGGCTTGCTCATCCGTCGAATTGCGGACAATCGCGCGGATCTTCGGGAGACCGGCCATTTTGGCGGCACGAAATCGTCGCTCGCCGGCAATCAGCTCGTAAATCCCGTCGCCTCTCCTCCGAACGATGATCGGCTGAAGAAGCCCATTTTGCTTAATTGATTCAGATAGTTGAGAAATATCGTCGTCTGAAAATGTCGTCCTCGGCTGGTACCGATTAGGAATAATATGCTGAAGCGGGATTTCTTGGACGTCCTGAGCCGTCGAATAGGCCGGTTCTGCCTTTGCGGCATGCGGAAGGAGTGCCTCCAGCCCCCTACCGAGCGCTTTTTTCTCCACTGTGTAGGACCTCCTTGGCCAATTCGAAGTAGGCCTGCGCCCCTGATGATCCCGCGTTGTAGAGAGCCACGGGCCGACCATAACTTGGGGCTTCGGCGAGGGTGACGTTGCGAGGGATCATCGTTTGATACACCTTTTCTTTGAAATGTCCCCGAATCTCGTCGACGACCTGTCGCGCGAGACTATTCCTGGAATCGTACATCGTCAGCACGACTCCTTCGATTTGCAGCGATGGATTCAGGCTTTCCTGGACACGATGAACATTGGCCATCAACCGGCCGAGGCCCTCCATCGCGTAGTACTCACACTGAACCGGGACCAAGACGGACGAAGCCGCAACGAACGCATTGATGGTCAGAAATCCCAGGGCCGGTGGACAATCAATGATGATGAAATCAAAGCGATCAGCGACAGAAGTCAGTGTGCGCTTCAATACGTGCTCTCGATCAGGCAAGGACACGAATTCGACTTCGGCGCCCACCAAATCCCCAGTGGCGGGTGCAACGAACAGTTTCGGGACAGAGGTGGCCTGAATGATTTCTGAAAATTTTTCCTCACGCATCAGGCAATCGTAAAGGGACTTGGCCAGAGAGCGAGAGTCAATGCCAACCCCGCTCGTAGCGTTGGCTTGGGGATCGAGATCAACGAGGAGCACCGACTGATCGCTAATGGCGAGAGATGCTGAGAGGTTGACGGAAGTGGTTGTTTTCCCAACACCGCCCTTTTGATTTGCCACCGCGATAATTCGTGCCACTGCCCGCTCACCTCACAATGTTCCACGTGGAACACGACGCGACATCAACACCGAGAGAACACGCGTACCGAATCCGCCGGGCAACTCATACACGATTTCATCGGCTATTTCAAAGCCACTACGTTGTTGGATTGAGTCGTGTGGCACTCTCGTCGATCGAAACAGAATCACTTTTCCACCAGGCGCAAGGATCGACTGAAGTAGATCAAGACTCGGCAGCACATCGAATGCTCTCGTCGCAACATAGTCATACCGATCCGCTGAACGAGGTGAAAATTCCTCCAATCTCTCAGAAACGACTTGGATTGCGTGCAAATTCAAAATTCCGACCATGTAGCGCAGAAAGGCCGTCCGCTTTTGATTTGGCTCTAACAATGTGATTGTGAGGTCAGGATAGTAAATCTTGAGGGGCAAGCCGGGAAACCCAGCGCCAGACCCAACATCTAACAGCGATGAAGGACCTGGCCCAACAACCCTCGTCGCGGCCAGAGAGTCGAGAAAGTGTTTTGCGGCTATCTCATTGGTCTTCGTGATTGCCGTCAGGTTGGTCTTCTCGTTCCATGCGAGAAGCGCCTGCTCATATCTTTCTAACAGTGTGAGTTGGACAGGACTGATGCTGAGCCCGAATTGAGCTGACCAGGAAAGAAATGTGGAATGTTCCACGTGGAACACTTATCGGGACACGGGTAGGGACGTCAAGAAAAAGAAAAAGGTCAGGAGACGCACAATAGGCTACAGAGAAGCCGGAGCCAGGGTCGAAGCACCACCTCCCCGATGGCGCCGCAAAGCAACAAGGAGAGTTGAGATGGCTGCCGGCGTCACACCTGAAATGCGAGAGGCTTGCCCAATCGAGGCCGGCCGGACTCGCTTTAGCTTCTCCGTCACCTCTCGAGAAAAGCCAACGACTGAATCGTAATCGAACGCCGGCGGGATCGGTTGGTCTTCCATTTTCTTGTGCCGCGCAACCTGCTGAAGCTGCCGTTGAATGTATCCCTCATACTTAATCGCCACCTCTATGGCGTCCTTCGCCTCCTCATCGTTTACGAGCAAGCTCTCATCTTCCGTCAGTTCGCAGAGTAGATCGTACGTGACATCCTGGCGCTTGAGGATTTGGCTATACGTCAGATCAGGAGACAATCGATCGATCCCGAGTGTCGCCAACTGCTGCCGCGCGATTGGTGACCATCTCGGCCTGTGCTTCTTTAGGTGAGCAATGCGTTGCTCTACTCGCTCTTTCTTTCTAACGAACCTGTCATAACAGTCCACCGGTACAAGCCCAAGGCGATGGCCGATCTCCATCAGCCGAAAGTCAGCGTTGTCGTGACGAAGCAGCAGGCGGTACTCCGCTCGAGAGGTGAACATTCGGTATGGCTCTCGGGCATCCTTGGTAATGAGGTCGTCGATCAGTACCCCGATGTAAGCCTGCGATCGATCGAGCACCAGCGGAGACTCGCCGCGTACCTTGAGCGCCGCATTGATGCCCGCGACAATGCCCTGGGCGGCCGCTTCTTCGTATCCCGACGTACCGTTGATTTGACCCGCATGATAAAGGCCGGCGACCAACTTGGTTTCAAGGGTGGGATGCAATTGGCGCGGAGGAAAGTAATCGTATTCGATCGCGTACCCTGGCTTGAGCATGCTTGCGCGACTGAGGCCTGGTATTGTACGTATAATTTCGTACTGTACGTCTGCCGGGAGGCTTGTCGAAATTCCATTCGGATAGAACTCACGCGTATCAAGCCCTTCAGGCTCGACAAAAATCTGATGGCGCTCCTTGTCGGCAAAACGCACGACCTTGTCCTCGATCGACGGGCAATATCGGGGGCCGGTCGCTTCGATCACTCCGCTGTACATCGGCGACCGATCGAGATTCGCCCGAATGATGTCATGCGTCTTCGCGTTCGTGTACGTGAGATGGCACAACATCTGCCTCAACCCAATCGCTTTCGTTCGATACGAAAACGGTGTGGGCAGCTCATCGCCGGACTGCGGGATCATCGCGGCAAAATCGATCGTCTCGCGGTCGAGGCGAGGCGGGGTCCCGGTCTTGAGCCGTCCCCGTTCGAAACCGAAATCTCGCATGCAATCGGAGAGATGCTCGGCCGCCCCTTCCCCCGCGCGCCCGGCCGGAAAGTGTGTGAGCCCGATGTGAATAAGTCCTTTCAGGAACGTCCCCGATGTCAACACGACGGCGCGCGCCTCGATTCGCTCACCGGCACCAGTCTCCACCGCACACACTGCGCCTTGCCGGGTCAGGATCCGATCCACTGTCCCACGCACAACGTCCAAGTTCACTTGATTGCGGATCGTGTCCTGCATCTCTCGCCGGTAGAGCGCCTTGTCGCATTGCACGCGTAACGCGCGCACCGCCGGCCCCTTACTTGTATTCAGCATACGAAATTGGATCCCCGCGCGGTCGGTATTCCGAGCCATCTCGCCGCCAAGTGCGTCGATTTCCTTGACGAGATGACCTTTCGCGATCCCGCCGACCGCTGGGTTGCAGGACATCTGCGCGATCTTGCCTCCATCCATCGTGAGCAACGCGACCTGGGTACCCATACGAGCCGCAGCGAGCGCCGCCTCGCACCCGGCGTGTCCTCCCCCCACCACGATGACGTCGTACGACAGCGCCACACTACTTCCCGATACAAAATTGGCTGAAAATCCGGTCGAGAATATCGTCGGTGGTCACAGCACCCGTGATTTCGCCGAGCGCCTCGACTGCGTCTCTCAAATCTACCGCGATGATTTCGGCAGGCAACCGTGCACCAACGAATTTCATCGCTTTCTCCAGTGACGCGCCGACGGTCTGCAAGGCGATCTCATGGCGCACCCGCGTGATGAGCACACCATCCGATGATTCGCCATCTCTCCCCACCAGCAGCTCACGGATCCGAGTTCGAAGCTTGTCGAGTCCCTCGCCGGTCTTGGCCGATACTTCCAAAGTGCCAAGACCGAGCTTGTCTCGGTCCTCGTCACTCAGTCGCGGCTGCAAGTCGACCTTGTTCACCACCACGAGGCACTTCTTCTCTCGACACCGGCCCAGCAAGAGACAATCCTCGTCAAGCAGTCGCGAGGAGCCATCGATGAGGATGACGACGACATCGGCATCTTCGATCGTCGTTTCAGTTCGCCGTATCCCCTCACGCTCCACCGGATCCTCGGCTGTCCGCAAGCCGGCGGTATCTTGTAGCCGCACCGTGACGCCGTCCAAATTCACCATCTCTTCGAGTACATCGCGCGTGGTTCCGGGGATCGCGGTGACGATGGCCCGATCCGTCGCAAGCAACGCGTTCATGAGACTCGACTTGCCCACATTCGGGCGACCGACGAGGGCGACAGACGCCCCTTCGCGCAGGATCCGTCCGCGCGCCCCGCTCTGCAGCAGCCTCGCGACTGCGACACGGACCTCGCCGATACCCTTGATCAATTCTTCTCGTCCGATGAATTCAATGTCTTCCTCCGAGAAGTCAATGCCCGCCTCGAGCTCAGCCAGCAAACGCATCAGCCGCTCGCGGAGGTCGTCGAGCGCCTCTCCAAGCCGGCCCCGCCGCTGGGCCTGTGCCATGCGTAGCCCGCGCTCGCTGTGAGCATGGATGACATCCATCACCGCCTCGGCCTGGGTCAGGTCCATCTTGCCATTGAGGAACGCCCGCTTGGTAAATTCCCCTGGCGCTGCTAGACGCGCGCCTGCCTCCACTAGAACCTGACAAATGGTCATCAGAACGACTGGCCCACCGTGGCAGTGCAGCTCCACCACGTCCTCCCCGGTGTACGACCGCGGTGCACGCATGACCACGACGAGACCGTCGTCAACGTCTTCTTCTGTGTCATTCTGAACGGAGCTGAAACTGGCATAGTGCAGCGTGTGGCTTGCGAGGTCTTGAAGGGGCGTGCCTGACTTTACGCGAACGATCCGAGCAGCGACGGCAACGGCTTCTGCCCCGCTGATTCGAACAATTCCAATTCCGCCCTCGCCTAACGGCGTGGCGACCGCACAAATCGTGTCATCCATGGCCGTGCTCGCCTCACGGCTGTTCGGTTTGCGATCCGGTGGCTTCCTCGACACGTTCCTCTTTTTCTTTGTCGCGCTTCTTCCGGCCTCCTGCCTTCTTGCCATCACCCGCGCCTTCAGCATCTTCAGCGGCAGCGACCGGCGCAGCCGGCTTCTTGAAAACGTACCGGTCCGTCACGAATTGCTGAGTGATCGTCACGGCGTTGTTCGTCAGCCAGTACAGCACGAGCCCCGCGGGAAACGTCAGGAACAAGAGCGTCATGAACGCCGGCAAGAGCAACATGATCTTCGCCTGCGTCGGATCCATGGTCGTCGGCATGATCTTCTGCTGCACGACCATGCTGATGCCCATCAGAATCGGCAGGACGTAGTAGGGGTCTTGTGCGGAGAGGTCCGTAATCCACAGCATGAACGGCGCCTGGCGCAGGTCGATCGTCATGTAGAGAATGTTGAACAAGGCCACGAACACCGGCATCTGCAAGACCATGGGCAGGCAGCCCCCGACCGGATTCACCTTATGATCGCGGTACAGCTTGATCAGCTCGCGATTCAGCCGTTCGCGGTCATCCTTGTACTTCGTCTGCAGCGCCACCACCTTGGGCTGGATGAGCTGCATGTCCTTCATCGACTTGTAGCTCTTGTATTGCAGCGGCACGAACAGGAGCTTGATCGAGATGGTCAGCAGGACGATCGCGACGCCATAGTTGTGGGTGTAGTCGTAGATAAATCGGAGCACGGAGAAGAGCGGCTTCGCCACCGCCTTCACGATCCCCCAACTGCCATAGATAAACCACCCGAAGTCGATCGTATCTTCCAGCCCGATATTGAACGACTTCAGCGTGTCGAATTCTTTCGGGCCGGCGTAGAGCGCAAGTCGCATCGGCTCGGCCGCTGAGGCATATCGCACCCCGGCCGAGACGAGCTTGTCCGCCTCCTTTTTGATCACCGCACCCGACGCGCCTGTCGGGATCAACACGCTCAAGAAATACTTGTCCTGTAAGGCGACCCATGTGACGGTCCCCTTGCGCTCGGTCTCCGTCTCGGGCACATCCTTTTCGACCTTTCCATCCACGGACGACGCCGGCCCGATCAGTCCGATAAATCCCTCGCCCCACTCGACCACGCCGAAGTTCGTGCCCAGTTCCACGTCCACCGGTCCCGACACGCCGTCGACACGGATTACGAGATCGACGAGATAGCTGTCGTGGTGGAACGTTAGCTCTTTGACGACCTGATACCCGGCAGGATCGGCATATCGAAAGACGACGTGGCCGATCGGATGCGTCGCATCCAGGACCGAGAAGTCCCGCTCGACCTGATAGAGCGAGTCGTTGAGTCGTTGCGTCACCGCACTATCAGGTAGACGCAGCGAGAGCGGTTTTCGAAACCGCCCTTCGCCATATACCATCTGTACCGGCCTCGTATCCTCCTTCGGGCCCGTCGTATACCGGGCGAGCTCCCAACTCGTAATCGTGCCGCCGCGATTACTCAGCACAGCGCGAAAGAGCCCCGTGACAATCTCTTCCGTCTGCTGTTCGTGCGCTGCGCCTCCCGCGGCGCGGGGCTGCGCGCTCGCCTCCCTGCCGGCGGGCAAGGCGACCGCTTCCGAGCGCTTCTCTTTGAGGACTTCCGGATTGTCGCCCTTCTCCGATCCCCCTTCAGGCCGCGGTTCCGCTTCCTTGCCGGGAGGCTCCGGCACAGGCACGATTCCGAACTGCTTCATCACATAGTCGTAGCCGATGATAATGGCGAGGGAGAGGACTAGGAAGACAATAACTCTCTTTTCCATACAACTCGTACGATAGGATCTGCTGCCGATACGACGTTCGTCCGTGGCTGGGGACTATTTCACCGGATCAAGCCCACCGGGATGGAAGGGATGACATTTCATCAATCGCCACAGCCCACGGCAGACGCCACCGATGACCCCATACCGTGCAATCGCCTCAGCGGTATACCGTGAACACGTCGGTTCGAACCGGCAGGCCGGGCCGAGCAGCGGAGAAATCCACCGATGATACAAGCCTATGATCCTAATGCAGAGGAACCGCACATCATCCTTGAATCACAACACCCTGTGCCTTGAGCGCCGTCAGCCACACTTCTGCCCGCAAGGCATGCGGCGCCGTTAAGGCTTCTCGTCTTGGAAAGACCACAAGGTCATAGCCATCAACCATGACGCTCGCCGTATGACGCGCGAGTTCCCGGAAGATCCGCTTCGCGCGGTTCCGAATCACGGCACCACCGAACCGTTTACCGACGACGACGGCCAATCGGACTCTCGGCTGCCCCGATGGAAACGCAAGGACGGTAAACAACGACGTCTGTCGGCGTCGGCCCAACCGTTTCACGCGTTCGATATCGGCACTCTGGCGGAGAGGGAGGAGACGAGATGCTGCGGAGCCGGTCATCTCCGGGGCTAGGGTACGGTAGGCTTCTACACCGTCAGGCGTGCTCGCCCCTTGGCCCGGCGCCGGGCCAAGACCTTCCGTCCATTCTTCGTACTCATCCGTTTTCGGAAGCCGTGATCCCGCTTCCGCTTCAATTTCGACGGCTGCCTATACGTCACCGACATGCAAACCCTCCACTTCTCTCTGAAAGCACGTCATTATAGGGAGCGGTCCCGGAGGTGTCAACGAATCACCAGAGCCACGTAGTACCTCTGACACCCTGGGGCGGTCTTGTTGGCACCCGAGCCATTCGGCCACAGCGGCGACCAACCGCGGCTCCTGCTATTTTTTTCCCTTGTGGATTTGCCGGTACTTGGAGCTCTCCTGTACTGGTATTGGCCTTGCTCACGGGCATTGCTGGTGCGTCGCGGCCTGCACAGGCTGAGCCTCGAGAGAAGGGGGGTGAGCGCATGAGCAAGAGCTTGATGGCAATGATGGCGTTGGTCGTCGGCCTGACCTTTGGGTCGGTCACGTTCGTCCAGGCGGACGAAAAGGCACCGGCAACCGACAAGAAGATGGAGAAGACAGAGAAGAAGACTGAGAAGAAGACGGAGAAGAAGTAATTCCGGTCACCCGGGACCGGTGCGCTTTGTCGCTGGCAAAGCGTGCCGGTCCTCATTATCATCTTTAAGAGGAGTCTCACGTGGAGAAACGTTCGATGACACGCACACTGACGTTCCTGATCGTTCCAAGTTTGCTGCTCCTGGTTGCCGCTTGCTCAAAGGCGCCCACGGAAAAAGTCGCCGCCGCGGAAAAGGCGGTCACCGATGCCCGGGCCGCGGGCGCCGGCAAATATCTCCCTGAAGATCTCGCCAAGCTGGAAAGCGCGCTCACGGCTGCAAAGAGCGAGATTGCCGAGCAGGATGCCAAGTTCGGGTTCCTTCGCGACTATGAAAAAGCCGCCCAATCGTTGACCGCCGTCCAGACGGATGCTGCGCGCGTTGTGACGGATACCGGAAAGAAGAAAGAAGAGGCGAAAACGGCAGCGGTGGCCGCACAACAAGCGGCGCAGGACGCCGTGAAGAGCACGCAAGACTTGGTAGCCAAGGCGCCGGTCGGCAAAGACCGCGCAGCGGTGGAAGCGATCAAAGCAGATGTCGAGGCACTGATGACCTCACTGCCGGAAATTGAAAAAGCAATAACCGCCGAGGACTACCAGGCCGCACAGGCAAAGGCGAAGGCCGTGCAGGATAAGAGTCAAGCCGTCTCAGCCGAAATCGAAGCCGCGCTCGCCAAAGTGCAGAAGCCGCAGGCTAAAAAGAAGGCGTGATCGAATGATGCGCCACGTCCGCCCACGACCCGCTACAATGTGGCTCGCCGCCATCATCTTGGCGGGGTTCGTGGGCTGCGTGCAAAAGGTTCCGGTGGAAACCGTCGAGGCCATTCAGGCTCTGGACGATCAACTCCGTGCCGAGCACGCCGCCGAATACGCCCCCGAGCAGTATGAGCGCTTCGTCACCCGCTGGGTGTCGCTCAAGGCTCACCTCGACGCGGAGGAGGACGAAATCACCTGGCCGTGGGAGAACAACCCGCTGCTGGCTGAAGTGAGTCGAGTGCGGGCGGAGGCCGAGGCCGCCATGGCCAAGGCCGCCGAACGCCGGGAAGCACGGCGCCGGGAGGCCGAAGGCCGCCTCGCCTCGCTCGAGAGCCGCTTTCGAGTCCTGAACACCCACGTCGAGCAGATGGGCAGTCGAATCGTACTGGGACGGCGTCCCGCCGAGACTGCGCTACTGCTCAATCAAGCTCGGTCCTTTTATGAGCAGGGCTTATACGTGCGGTCGGCGCAATTGACCCAGCAGGCTGCCCGGCTCATGAATTCCCAGGCGTCAGTCCTCGCGGCCGAACTCGGCCACTACGCCGACGAGCGACGGGTCAATGCGTGGCGACGGCAAGCGCAGGCGACCATCGAGTGGTCGCGCGCCCATCGCCAACCGGCCATCATCGTGAGCAAAGCCGATCACCGGCTGATCCTGTACAGCAATGGGCAGCCGGTGGTTTCCTACCCCGTGAGACTTGGTTACAATGGCATGTTAGATAAGCGCTATCAGGGGGATGGCGCGACGCCCGAAGGCCGGTATCACATCATCAAGAAGAAAGATCGCGGGGAGACGCAGTTCTACAAGGCGCTCCTGCTCGATTATCCCAACGCGGAGGATCGACGGCGCTTCGAACGGGCACGCCGGGCGGGGCGTCTACCGGCACGCAGCGATATCGGCGGCCATATCGAGATTCATGGCGGTGATAATCCCCTCCTCAGTCAAACGCTCGGGTGTGTCATGCTGGAGAATGTCGACATTGACAGCCTGTTCCGTCAAGTCGCTGCTGGGACCCCGGTCACGATCGTGGGCGCCTTGAAAGTCAGCAACGCCGTCGCCTTGGCCTTGGCGGAAATGGATCAGTCCGAAGAGGGGTGACATGGTTTTGGGCCGAGCGTGGCTTCGGAATGGAGCACTTGGCGTCCTGCTCCTTACCACAGTGTCGTCCACATCGACGCCCACCATCATACCGACCAGCGAGGAATCTCGCGATCAGCCACCGGCTACTCCGTCAACTCCTCAGTATCGCGCGCTGCTCATACGCCAGGCGCAGCTCAAGCAGAAGCTTACTCAGCTTACGCCCTCCGGCCATTACATCGTTGTCGATACCGCTCATAACCGGTTGTACGTCAAACGCGGCAAGGAGACGATCCTCACCGCCTTGGCCTCAACGGGGAGCGGGACGATTCTCGACAAACCCGATCAGCCCGGCGCGCAATGGGTGTTCGACACGCCCAGAGGGGAATTCACCATCCAATCCAAGCTGACGAACCCGGTCTGGGTGAAGCCAGACTGGGCGTTTTTAGAAGAGGGGCTCGCGGTCCCTCATGATCGAGCACAACGTATGGAATCGGGGATTCTCGGCGATTACGCCCTGGGGTTCGGCAAGGGGTATTTCATTCACGGGACGCTGTACCCGCGGCTGTTGGGCAAGAACGTCACGCACGGGTGTATTCGCCTGAACGACGATGACCTGCGCACGGTCTACAAGCTCGCCAAGATCGGCACCCCCGTCTTGATCTTCTGACTGTCTCCCCGCGCTCTTTCTCCTGATGTATACTGCCAGTCGTGATGCCTCGGCGGACCGCTTGGCCGGTCTCTCTGATCACGCTGTTCTTCTCGTCCGCCTTATTCGCCGCAGATCCACCGACCGGCTCATCAACGTCCGACGCAGCCTCGCTCGCGGCCGCGAATCGTCTTTTCGAGGAAGAACTCAAGCTCGCCGCTCGGGCACAGATCTATCTCGTCCTCAACCTCGCCGAGGGCTCGATTACCGTCAAGGGCCGCGGCCTCGAGCTTCAGCGCATCCCGATTGCCGGGTGGTCGACGGCCGCCTCCCTGCCGGCCACACCCTCGTTTAAGCTTCGTGCCCGCCCCCCGGTCAATCGACCCAGAGCCGCAACCGTGGAGAATGGGCCGGTCAGTGCGATCGAGCTACAAAACATGCCCGACACGTACACCCTTCAGTTCGATCCCGGGCTTCTCATCGTCGTCACGCCATCATGGCGCGATCGCCCATGGGAATGGCTCAAAGCCATGCTGCAGGAGTGGTGGTGGGGCGTCCGCATGACTGTGGAAGCAGCAGGTCAGAGCGACAGCGTCCTGCTGCATCTCATTCTCACTCAAGAGGCCGCTCAATTGCTTGCCTGGACAGCCGTCGATGGGATGCCGCTGCTGCTCACTCCGGCTACATCCCCGTAGGTCAGCATCCGTTTGCGTTTTCTTCTCGCCGGGCCTAAGATACACACATCGCTTCGTCGCCTCATCATGCCGCGATCCCCTGAAACAGCCGCCTTGGGCAGGTACCAGTCGCATGTGGATTCTGCACTGGTGGACCTGGCGCAGAGTCGCGTGATCGACCGGCTCTGGGAGCGCGATCACGGTCTGTGGAAGCCCGAGCCGACCGAGATCACCAACCGACTTGGGTGGTTGGCGGTAGCCGAGCAGATGCAGGCCCACATCCACGATCTCTCTGAGTTCGCCAAGTCAATTCGCCACGCCGGCTTTCGCGACGTCGTCCTCCTCGGGATGGGCGGGAGCAGCCTTGGCCCCGAAGTCTTGCGGCAGACGTTTGGCGGCGCTGCCGGCTTTCCCCGTCTCAGCGTTCTCGATTCGACGGTTCCGGGAGCCGTGCGTGCCGTCGCCGATTCCGTTCATCCCGCGAAGACACTTTTCATCGTCTCCAGCAAGTCGGGCGGTACGATCGAGGTCTTGTCGCTCTTTGCCTACTTCCGTGACCTCGTTACCAAGACAAAAGGGAATGCAGGCGGGCAACAGTTTCTCGCGATCACCGATCCGGGCACGAGCTTGGTCTCGTTGGCCGAACAGCACCAGTTCCGGCGAACGTTTCTCAATCCCGACGATATCGGCGGCCGCTACTCGGTTCTCTCTTATTTCGGACTGGTGCCCGCTGCACTGCTCGGCCTCGATCTCGGCCGTTTGCTCGATCGCGCCATCGCATGTGCGGAGCGCTGCCGCGCCTCCAGTCCGTCAGAGAATCCCGGTGCGATGCTTGGCACGATCATGGGCACCCTCAACCGTCTCGGCCATGACAAAGTCACGCTGCTCGCCTCACCCCGGATCGCCTCGTTCGGTCTCTGGGCCGAACAACTGCTCGCAGAGAGTACCGGCAAAGAGGGGAAGGGCATCGTTCCGGTGGCCCAGGAACCTCTGCTTCCCGTGAAAGCCTATGGCGACGACCGCTTGTTCGTCTACCTTCGCTTGGATCGCGACCGAAACGACTCCGTCGACCGTCAGGCGGCGGCACTTACACGTGCTGGACACCCGGTCGTCCATCTCCGGTTACGCGACCTCTATGATGTGGGCGCCGAATTTTTCCGTTGGGAATTCGCAACGGCGGTTGCCGGGCACCTGCTCGGCATCCATCCCTTCGATCAGCCCAACGTGCAAGAGAGTAAGGACAACACGAAGCGTCTCTTGTCACAGTTCGAACAGGAAGGCCGGTTGCCGCCACTGTCGGTCGACTCTGATCTTAAAGGCCTGTTGGAGACGATGAAGCCAGGCAGCTATGTCGGCCTGCTGGCCTATCTCACGCCGTCCCGGCGTATCGACGCGGCACTGACGGGCCTGCGCAAGCGCATTGCGACCACCTACCGCGTGGCGACGACGGCGGGCTACGGGCCGCGCTATCTGCACTCGACCGGCCAACTGCACAAGGGTGGACCTGCTGAAGCCGTGTTTCTGGAACTGACGGGACCCATGACTCCCGACGTAAAAATTCCCGGCTCACCGTACACGTTTGGGACGCTTGCGTCGGCTCAAGCCGTCGGCGACGTCCAGTCGTTACGCGCGCATGGTCGGCCCGTCGCTGTCATTTCTACCGGCCGCGATCCAGCGGCCCGGATTGCGTCATTGCTCGGAACCCGTCCTGCTGGGACACGTCGTTCATCCACGACGCGTTCGCCGAGGCGCCGTCGTGCCCGCACCTGAGGTTCACGTCTTCGATGACGCCTGGACCGTTGCCGATGAAGCGGCGGAGTTCCTGGTCTGGCTCATTCAACAGCACGGCGCTCACAGAGGCCCCTTTACACTCGCTCTCGCGGGGGGAACAACGCCCATTGCACTCTACGAGCGGCTCGCGACGACCCATGCCGCCTCGGCTTCCTGGGATCGCATCGAATGGTACTTTGGTGACGAACGGTGCGTGCCGCCCGGCCATCCCGACAGCAACTACCGGATGGCGCACAATGCCTTGTTCGTGCCTCTGAAGGTTCCCACTTCACAGATCTTTCCGATGTATGACGGGACTGCCAACGTCGAAGCGGCAGCCCAGGCGTATGAAGCGATTCTTCGGCGCCGCCTGCCGGCTGAGGCCAGCGGCTGGCCCCGTTTCGATGCGATCCTCCTAGGGCTCGGCGATGATGGCCATACCGCGTCCCTGTTCCCGCACTCCCCGGCACTCGAGGAACGCAGCCGGTCGGTCGTGACGAGCGAGTCCACGCGTGGGGTGAGACACCGCTTGACGATCACGCTGCCTGTCATCAATCATGCACACACTGTCCTGTTCTTGGTGACAGGACGACCGAAGGCCGAGGTGGTCGCCCGCGTCCTTGAGGACAGGGCGACCGATCCGCACGACTGCCCCGCAAAATTCGTCACCGTCCCTGACGGCCGTCTCGTGTGGTACGTCGACGGCCAGGCAGCCAGCCGGCTCTCCGCCAGTCGACAACAAGTCGTCTTCGACGAGGAATAGAATCATGATCTTAGCCGGTGACGTCGGTGGAACGAAAACGCGATTGGCGCTCTTTCACTGGACGACCGAACGCGTTGAGCCGGAGCGCGAAGAAATCTACATGAGCCGGGACTACAAGTCCTTGGAGGAGATTCTCGAGGAATTCCTCCATCCGCCGGCGCCAGAGCCCGTGTCTGAGACTGAAGCGAGCGAAGAACCCGACACCCAGACAGAGCCACCGACGGCAGAGCCGATCACGATCGACGCGGCCTGCATCGGGGTGGCTGGACCGGTCATCGACAACCGATGTCGCACGACAAACCTCCCTTGGTTCGTCGACGGCCAAGAACTGGGCCGCCGCTTCGATATTCGCCACGTGCGATTGCTGAACGACCTGGAAGCGACCGCCTACGGGCTGCTCGAATTGCGCCCCGATGAGACGGTTGTGCTGAACGCCGGCACTGCCTTACAGCAGAAGCGCGCGATGGCCCTCATTGCGGCAGGGACCGGGTTGGGCGAGGGGATCCTATTTTGGAATGGCGACCGGTACCATCCGATGTCCTCCGAGGGCGGACATACCGACTTTGCCCCGAACAGCGATCTGGAGATCGATCTGCTTCGCTACTTGCGCGCGCAGTACCTACACGTGAGCTATGAACGTGTGCTCTCGGGGCCCGGGTTGTACGCGATTTATGAATTTCTCCGCGACACCAAGAAAAACGAGCTGACCTGGGTCGCCGAACGCCTCAAGGTGGGGGACCCCGCGGCGGTCATCGCCGAGATCGGGCTGAAGAAGCAGGCGGAAATCTGCACACAGGCGTTGGATCTGTTTGTCGCCATTTACGGCGCGGAAGCCGGGAATCTCGCCTTGAAAGCCATGGCGTTGAGTGGCGTCTATATCGGTGGTGGAATCGCGCCCAAGCTCCTGCCCAAGTTGGAAGACGGCACGTTCATGCGATCGTTTACCGCGAAGGGCCGTTACAAGAAACTGATGGGCCAGATCCCGGTCCGCGTCATCGTCAATGACCAAGCCGCACTGATCGGTGCGGCGGCCTTCGGCGCCAACCTGGCACAGGCCGCCGCGGAGAAAGAGAGGGCCGGTGGATAAGGACGCGCTCAAGCGCATGGCGGCCGAAGCGGCCGTTCAGTATGTCCATGACGGCATGGTGGTGGGACTGGGCACCGGCTCGACGGCGAAGTACGTGGTGCTGGCCCTTGGCGAACGGGTACGCGATGGCGTCAACATTCGTGGCGTCCCGACCTCGCGTGAGACAGCCGAACTGGCCCGACAAAGCGGGATCCTGCTGATCGAAGCCGAGGACAGCTGGCACATCGATGTGGATATCGATGGGGCCGACCAAGTCGACCCACAGTTGAATCTGATCAAAGGCGGCGGCGGGGCGCTGCTCAAGGAAAAGATCGTGGCGGCGGTCTCGCGACAGGTCATCATCGTGGTGGATTATACGAAGCGGGTCCCGGTGCTCGGAGCCCCCTTTCCGCTGCCCGTCGAGGTGGTGCCATTTGGCTGGGCGAGCACCGCCCGTCTCATCGAGCGGCTGGGAGTGAAGGCGGTCATTCGTGAGCGCAACGGTGAGATCTTCAAGACCGAGGCGGGGCACTACATCCTGGATCTGCAGATCGACCG
Organism: Nitrospira sp. Vd2; assembly: GCF_979581665.1. NCBI lineage: Bacteria > Pseudomonadati > Nitrospirota > Nitrospiria > Nitrospirales > Nitrospiraceae > Nitrospira > Nitrospira sp. Vd2. The sequence goes on from NZ_CEFZSK010000040.1 coordinate 40,560, forward strand.
CATCGGCGATCCGGCCAAGCTCGAAGCGGCCCTCAACGAGATTCCTGGCGTCGTGGAGACCGGGCTGTTCGTCGGTCGCACCGACATCTTGATCGTCGGGACGCCGAACGGCGTGGAAACGCACAAGGCGGCCAGGACGTGACGTGCCTCGGTTTCCGCCCAGCACCCCCGCCTCGTTGCCGTCTCGCCTGACTCAGACCATGACACGTCGTCAGGCCCTGACGACAGTCGTTCATGGCGTCCGATGGCTCCTTGCGGCGGCTGCGGCGATCCTCACCTCCGAGACTGCTCGGGCCTTTTCCTTTAACACTGAACGACCATTGGGAGTCGACGCCATGACTGAATTACCGACAGCGACACGTGCCACTCACGCGTATCGGTTGCCCACTCATGTCATTCCGACCCGGTACGATCTCCGCTTGGAACCGGACCTCGAGGCGGGGCGCTTTTCTGGTCGAGCCACCGTGTCGCTCACGGTGACGGAGCCGACGTTCGAGGTCGTCTTCAACGCGGCTGAATTGACCATCGATGACGCCTCGATCGAGGACGGCGGCAATGTGCTCCATCATGGCACGGCGGAGCCGGAGGAAACGACCGAACGGTGCCGCGTTCGGTTCTCGGCCTCCCTGACGCCCGGCTCTTGGCGGCTGCACCTCACGTTTCGTGGCATTCTGAACGAGAAGCTGCGTGGCTTCTATCGCAGCCGCTATAAGGACGAGCATGGGCGACAACAATGGCTTGCGGCGACGCAATTTGAAGCCACCGATGCCCGCCGCGCCTTCCCGTGCTGGGATGAGCCGGCCTTCAAGGCGGTCTTTGCTGCGGCCCTGGTCATCGATCCGTCGCTCACCGCCGTCTCGAACACCCCGATCGTCATCGAAGCGATCGAGAACGAGAAGAAAGTCATCCGGTTTGATGACACGATTCGCATGTCCACCTACTTGGTCGCCTTCGTGGTAGGAAAACTGGAGGCGAGTAATCCCGCGATGGTCGGGACCGTGCCGCTTCGCATTTGGTCGGTTCCGGGCAAACGGCGCCTGACCCCGTTCGCCTTGGAGATCGCCCGGTTCTCGCTGGAGTTCTTCGAACGCTATTACGGCATTCCCTATCCGGGACGGAAGCTCGACCTCCTCGCGATCCCGGATTTTGCGTCCGGCGCGATGGAGAACCTTGGTGCCATTACCTTTCGAGAAACGGCGTTACTCGTCGATCAGTCCCGCGCGACGCATGCCGAGTTGGAACGCGTCGCGGACGTCGTCGCGCATGAGAATGCGCACATGTGGTTCGGCGATCTCGTCACGATGAGCTGGTGGAACGGATTGTGGCTGAATGAGGCGTTCGCGACATTCATGGAAATGCTGGCCGTCGATGCGTGGAAACCGGAGTGGCAGCGCTGGACCTCCTTCGGAGTGTCGCGCTCCGCCGCGATGGCGGTGGATGGCCTCTACAGCACTCGCCCCATTGAATATCCGGTCGTCGCCCCAAAGGACGCCGACGCCATGTTCGACGTGTTGACGTACGAAAAGGGCGCGTCCGTCCTGCGCATGATGGAGCAGCACATCGGACCGGAGCTCTTCCGCGACGGCGTGCGCGAATACCTGCGCCTCCATGCATACGGCAACGCGGACACGGGAGACCTCTGGCGTGCGCTCGGGCACGTGGCACGACAACCCATACCGGCCGTCATGGATGGGTGGATCTTCAAACCTGGCTATCCGGTCGTCACGGTGCGTCACGAGGGCCGCCGGTTGCTCCTCGAACAGGCCCGCTTCACCTACCTCCGCGAAGCGCCTCCGGGCTCGGACACCGAGTCGCACCAACGATGGCACATCCCAGTTCGGGTGGCGATCAAGACGGACACAGGAACCGAGACCCGCCGGCTGCTCCTGACCGAAGCGCAGACTTCAATGGACCTGCCAGACGGCTTTGAAGCTGTGATCGTGAACGAGGGCGGCCATGGGTTTTATCGTGTCCGGTACAGCCCGGACCTTCTCTCCAGGCTCATCTCCAGCGTGCCGGATGGCCTGGCGCCGATCGAGCGCTTCAACCTCATCAGTGATGCCTGGGCGTCGGTATTTGCGGGGTTGATGCCGATCACCGAGTATCTGACACTCACTGAAACGTTTAGCCGCGATCGAGATAAGAACGTATGGGAGCTCCTGCTCGCGTCGTTCCACCACATGTATCGGATCTTGGATCCTGATGCGCGGCCGCTCCTCGCCCGGTTCATACGGACGCGCATGGCCCCGGTGGTTGCCGATCTGGACTGGGCACCCAAACCCGGCGAGAATGACTTGACCAAACAGTTGCGGGCCGAGGTGCTGCGCACGCTCGGGACGATCGGCCGCGATCCGGCTGTGCGGGCGCGCGCCGCCGAGCTCTATAACGCGCCAGCACAGGTCGATCCCAATCTCCTCCCGTCCATCATCGCGATCATGGCCTATGCCGGTGATGCGGCACGGTACGATGAATACGTCGCGCGCTATCAGACAGCCGCCACGCCGCAGGAGGAGCGCCGGTATCTCTACTCGCTCGCGCTCTTCCAGGACCGCTCTCTCCTTGAGCGAACGCTCCACAAGACGATCAATGGCGAGATTCGGACTCAGGATGCACCTTTCATCGTCCGGATGGTCATGGGGAATGTCGAGGGGCGAGAGCTGGCGTGGTCGTTCATGAAGCGCGAATGGGACACGATGGACCGGCTGTACCCGAAGAACGGCCTTCGCCGCATGTGCGAGGGCATCACGAGTCTCGCTACGGCGGAGCTCGAACGCGACGTCCGCCGCTTTTTCGAGGAGCGGAAGATCGATCTGGGCGGCAAGACCCTCGCGCAGTATTTGGAGCAGCTCCGCGTGGCCGTCGTCTTTCGTGAACGGGAGCGTGCGGCCCTTCTCACATATCTGTCGCAATAGCACCGCATGGCAGCGCCGGCGACACGGTCGAAGTGGGTTGATTGCGAGAACCGAGAGTTCGCGTCGATCACGCTCCAGGGCGCCGGGCTTATGGGAGAGTGGGCGAGCTATTCGTGACGCAGGATCGCGAGCGGACGCTGACCGAGAATGCGAAACGTCGCCAAGAAGCCCACACTGAGCGTGAGACAGATGGTGAGCGTCACCGCGATTACGGCGATCCCGGGGTGGAAGGTCCAGCGCAGGTCAAACATCCATTCGAGTGATACCAACGAGAGGAGCGTCGCCAACCCGAGACCGATGAGCCCCGCGGCCGCCCCGATCAATGCGTATTCGGCGGCAAAAGAGGCGGCGATCATCGGCCTCGTCGCCCCCAGCGCTTTCAGGATCACCGACTCATACAGCCGCCGGTACCGGGTGGTCGCAAGCGCCGCCGCCATCACGATGGTGCCTGTCACGAGGCAAAACGCCGCCATGGCGCGAATGGCGAGCGATAATTGCTCGAGCACGCGGGCAAACGTGCTCATCACTTCCCCAACATTGATCGCGGTAACGTTGGGGAAGGCGGTCACGACCGCCTGCTGAAGCGGCACTTCCTGGTCGGGCATCACGCGCACGGTTGCCACATACGTAAAGGGCGCACCGTCGAGCGAGCCAGGGGAGAGGATCATATAGAAGTTCGTCGAGAAGTTGCTCCACTCCACACTCCGGATGCTGGTGACCTCTGCATGTAGGACGGTGCCTTGTATGTCGAAGTCCACGGTCGATCCAATGGTCAGCCCGAGGTTCCGTGCAGCCTCTTCTTCAACTGACACCCGCGCCACCTCCGAGGTCGACCCATGATTCCACCATTGCCCGCGCACGATCCGATTGTCTTTCGGGAGACCGTCCAGAAACGTGAGCACGTATTCTCGCGTCCGATACCAGGATCGGCCATGCTCGCCGCCTCGGCTGTCCGTCCGCTCCTTATCGTCTTCCTCGTTCAGCCCGATCTCCTGGCCGTTGAGGGCGTGCAAGCGTGAGCGGACCAACGGGGTGAATTCCGGTCGGCTCGCCGGCCAGCGTTCGACGAGTAAGCGTCTCACGGCCTCCTGCTGATCCGGCTGGATGTCGATCAAGAAGAAGGTGGGTGCGTCCACCGGCCGGCTCTCACCAATCTGATCGATGAGCGCACGTTCGACCAGAGCGATGGTGACGATGATCATCACCCCAATGCCCACTGCCACCGTAATGCCGACCGCGTGACTGCCGGGGCGTGAGAGGTTCCGGACCGCATACCGGAGCGTCAAGGAAGCCGGTCTGCTGAGTCGGGCCAGCACGCGAACGAGCACCTTCGCGGCCCCGACGAGGATCAGCACGGCGGCGAGCACGGCCGCGATGAAGATCATGCCGACCTTCATCGAGCGCGCTTCCCACATGGCGAGCGCCGCCAGCCCAAGGAGGATGGCCGCTGCCACGGAAAGCCGCAACCGGTCCGCGAATACTCGATGCCATCCGCCCTTCACAGCCGCATCGCGCGCCACCGTCTCTCGTCGAAAGACCTCAGCCGGTCTCACCGCTCGAATACCGAGTAAGGGCCAGAGAGCGAACAGCACGGTCGTGGCGACGCCGAGCACGATGCCGCGGACGATCGGTCCGATCATCACGTGAGATTGCATGGTGGCGACATGCAGCACCTCGGCCGGCACGAACACCGCCAGAAGGGAAGGGACAGCGCGCTCCAGGACCAGCCCAAGAAGCACACCGGCGACGCTCCCGATGGCACCCAGGAGCACGGCTTGGAGGAGATAGGTGCGGACGATCATCCCTGAGCCCGCGCCGACCGTTTTCAAGATCGCGATGGTGTTGACCTTGTCCTTGACGAAGGCATGAATGGTCGTCGCGACGCCGATGCCACCGACGAACAGGGCCGTCAGGCCGATGAGGCCGAGGTATCGGGTGAGCTGGTCCAAGAACCTCCGTAACTGCGGCTGCGCGTCGCGGAAACTTGAGACCCTCGCGGCCTCTGCGGCCAGGTCGACTCGGAGACGAGCCAACAAGGGTTCCGGCGACATGTCGGGCGCGAGACGAATCAGATGTCGCTCACGGACACGACTCCCGGGTTTCACGAGAGCCGCGCCGGCCAATCCTGCTTGAGAGATCAGCACGCGCGGCCCCAGGCTGAAGGCACTGGCAACCCGGTCCGGTTCGTGAGTGAGGATTCCCGTGACGCGAAACCTGGCCTGTCCGATCTTCATCTCTTGTCCAACCGCCAACCCCATCTTGATCAGGAGCGCCTCCTGAACGACTGCCCCGAAACAGTCGTGCTCAACCGCATCCCGATCACACGGGCCTCGTGCAAGCAACCCGTCAAGCGGCCGATCAGGCATGGTTGCCACCGCGCCATACAAAGGATATGCGTGATCGACGGCTTTCAGTTCGATCAACTGTACGGGGACACTGGTGGTGCCGTGCCGGGCCGCGGTGGCGAGCTCGGCACGCGCGGCCATCGCAATCAGCTCGCTCACATGCGTTGCTCTGACATCCCGCGCGAGTGCATCGAGGATGGCCTGGCCCTCACGGCTGATCGGCCGCGAAAGCCGCACCTCGAGGTCGCCGCCCATCAGCGCCCGCGCTTCCTGTGTCACGGTACGACTCACGCCCGTTGCAAAGAGACCGACACCGACGAGCGCGCCGACCCCCAACGCGATGCAGATAAAAAAGTACAGGAAGTGCTGCCAGGCGGCCCGCGTTTCCCGCCATGCCATCCGAACGCTAAACGACATCATCCGGGGCAGTCTCTCGGGTCCGGTGAAGGTGATCGGATTCGATACGACCGTCGCGCAATGTGATGATCCGCTCCGCACGCGCGGCCAGGCCTGGATCGTGCGTCACGAGCACGAGCGTACTCCCATGATTGCGATTGAGCATGAGCAATAGGTCGATAATGGCCCCGCCCGTCGCGGAATCAAGATTGCCGGTGGGCTCGTCCGCCAGCAAGATCGGAGGGCGACAGGCAAAGGCTCTCGCCACCGCCACGCGTTGCTGCTCGCCACCCGAGAGCTGCACCGGATAATGATGGAGCCGGTCAGCCAAGCCTACTGATCCCAGCACGTCAGCGGCCCGCCCATGAGCGTCGGCTTCCCCACTGAGTTCGAGGGGAACCGCGACATTCTCAAGGGCCGTCAGCGTCGGGATGAGATGAAACGACTGGAAAATGTATCCGATATGCCGGCGTCGAAACCGAGCCGCCTCACCTTCGCTCAGCGCCGTCACATCGACCCCGTGGATCGTTATGCGACCGGATGTCGGCTTGTCCAATCCCGCGATCAATCCGAGAAGCGTCGATTTCCCGCTTCCGGACGGACCGACGATCGCGACGACCTGCTTCTCAGGAACATCCAGCGACACCTGATCGAGGATCGTCAGGGTATGGCCCCCTGCGGTAAGCCGCATCGTGACTTCGCGGACGCAAATCATTCGGCTCTCTCGCGGATGAACACCGGTGTAGCCCGTATATTATACTGTCTTATTCCTGTCTGCCCTGAAGGAACAGATTCATGATACCCATCGCGATCCCAAAACCGTCCGTTCTGGCCTGGCTTCTTCTTACGGGCCTGCTCTTCAACGCCTCGGGATGCACCCAAACGGACACCGACGCGGAGACTGTCGATGCATCATCGCCGGCCTCTCATCACACGCCGCGGATCCGCGAACCCGGCTCTTCCACCAGACCAGAGACATCAGCCCCCAAAATCGTCGCGTTCGGCGATAGTCTCACTGCAGGCGCCGGCGTGCCGGCAGACGAAGCCTACCCGGCGCAACTGCAGCGTCGGTTGCAGCAAGCCGGCTACGGGGTGCGGGTCATCAATGCCGGCGTGAGCGGTGACACGACCGCCGGCGGACTTCGCCGCGTCGATTGGGTACTCAAGAGCCGGCCGGCGGTCGTGATTTTGGAGCTCGGCGTGAACGATGGCTTGCGGGGCGTCCCGATCGACACGATCCGCAAGAACCTCGAGCGGATCATCGAACGATTCCAACAGGCCGGCGTGAGCGTGCTGCTCACCGGCATGAAATTACCATTGAACTATGGAGAAGAATACCGGACGGGCTTCGAAGCTCTGTATGCCTCGCTGGCGCGCAAATATCACCTTCCGTTCATGCCGTTTTTCTTGGAAGGCGTAGGCGCCCAGCCGGCCCTCAACCAATCGGACGGGATCCATCCGACCGCCGATGGCTATCGGGTCATCGTGGAGCGCTTGTGGCCGTTCGTCGAGGCAGTGCTGAAGCGAGAGGGAATCGTCAAGGAGGAGAACCGGCCGCCGGGCGGAGGCCCGCCCGGCGGCCGGGAGATCAAGACTTTTTGAAGAACGTATCGTAGACGCCGTAGGCGAGGACGACGCCGATCAACGTATAGTACATGTAGGAAATGCCGCTGTAATCAGGCGCCCCGCCTTTCGGCTCATTCGCCAAGGCGATCGCCGCACTCATCATCACCGACATTCCCGCTACTGCAACGCTCCGAATGATACCCATCTTCCTACCTCCTTGACAGTCCGCTGGGCCAGCGAGCAGAACTCAAACGACGCGGATTGTACTGAAACCGCCAGGACGGACGCAAGAGCATGACATTAGCCCTCTTCAAACCCGTAGCCTTCGGACCGACCTCTCGTTACAATCATCCGCCTTCATTCGGCAAGGGGGAGTGATGCACGAGTGGGTATCGATCTGGTTCGAATGGGTCCACGACTGGGGCTACCCTGGAATTATCTTGCTCATGGCGCTGGAAAGTTCGATCTTTCCGATTCCCAGTGAAATCGTCATTCCTCCCGCCGCTTACTGGGCCAGTCAAGGCCGGTACAGCATGACGGGAGTTGTTATTGCGGGAACGGTGGGGAGCTATCTCGGGGCGGCGGCGACGTATTGGGCGGCTCGCTGGCTCGGTCGGCCGCTCCTCCTACGCTACGGATGGTACGTCTTCTGCCCGCCAGCCAAAGTAGAGCGGGCCGAACGCTGGCTCTCGCGATATGAGGCGGGGGGAATTTTTTTCGCCCGCTTGGTGCCCGTGGTTCGCCATCTCATTGGGATTCCCGCCGGTTTGGTTCGCATGCCGTTCGGGGTTTACAGCCTCATGACGATCGTGGGCGCCGGAGTATGGTGCGTGGTGCTGGCGTGGTTTGGTCAGAGTCTGTTGGGAAGCCAGCCTGACCTCGTGCATGACCCGAACCGGCTGGTACAGGCGCTACAGGAACGGTCCTCTTTCGTGGGGGGATTTGCCTTGCTGCTGTGCGGACTCTATGTGTTCGTGATGCGCGTCACCGCCAAGCCGGCTCAGTGACGGTCAGGGCTTCTTGGCCATTGCTTGCAGAGCGCCGGCCGCTTCCTTACACGTATTGGCGAGCGCGTCGAGCTGGGACAGATTTTTCATCACATCGCCGCTGATCCGTTTCATCTGCCCGTCGAACCCTTCGAACGTCTTCGCAATCTCGACATACCGCGTCTGCATCGCGACATAGCCGGCGACCTCCCGCCGAAGATTGTCGCAGGCCGCCTGCGCTGCTTTCGTCTCGTCCATTGACGCCTGCAACTGCTGGGTTAGTCGCGTCAGATGCGCCTCTCGCGCGCGCAGGTCCGCCTCGAGACCCTGATTCTTCTCTTCGCTCTGCCGCCGGCGCTCATCCAGGTCCTGCACCGTCTTGATCCAGGTCGCCGCTTCACCGCCGACGGCTGGCGCCTCAGGCAGTGGCGTCTCTTGCTGCATCGCGCGGACTGCCGCTTGCAGCCACTCCATGACCACCATCACCTCGCTCAACTTGACGTCCAAGGTAGACGCCGAGGGCGGAGCGGACTGCGGAACAGCAGCGGGTTTCGGAACGGGTCGTGGGGCCGGTTTGGCTTGAGACCAGCGGTGATACTCGAGGAGCACCGCCACGGAATGGCGGCAGAGCGGTTGTTCGTTATTCAACGGACAGGAGCACTTCGTCGTCAGGGCCCCATCCTTCAGTTGAATCGCGACTTGATAGACGCCGGAATTGCCGATCACCACCGAGGCGATCTGACGCTCATCCGCCTCGGTGATGCGCACGCGATTCTCCGAACGGTACTGCAGGCCGACCTGATACGCCTGTCCGTCGACGACCGATTGCACCATCTCGGGATCGAGGAGGCTCAGTCGCTGAGCCGAACAGGCAATTTTCCCGCGCATCATGGTTTCCAATGCCGTACTGACACGGCCGGTTGTTTACGTACCATGTGTACCCGCCGCCCTGAGCAGTGTCAAGTCATCCGTTCGATAGTCCAGAGCTGTCAACGCACACCCGGTGCATGCATCACACGCTGGAATGTGTGCCGTCACAGAACGGCGGCCGCTTCGTGCGCTTACATCCGCAGAGCGCGACGCGTTTCCGTTCCTTCAGTTCGACTTCGAGTGGAGCAAACGCGGTACCGGTATGAGATCCGTCACAAAAGGGTTGCGTCCTTGAGCGCCCGCACCGACACCAATAGATAATGCCAGGCCCCGCTTCGACGACATATGGTCCTCGTTGCGCGATCAATGCTTCATCTTTCATCGCTTCCCTCGCTCCGGTGGCCCGTGCATCTTCGCAGATTCGTGCTCGCTCATGCCGGGCTCCCGCTCACCGACACCGTCTCGCCGGCCCCAGCGCTCCAACCGGTGTGACCCATACAAAGTCGGCGATCCGCTCATTCACCAGCTCCTGAACCTCTCCCCGACGTTGCTCATCCAAAGCCACCATATAAATGGTGACCTGCTGTATGCTCGGTTCTCGACGGCGCACCCGATTTGGAATCGGCAACTGATATTGGATGTGGCCTCCGCCCGTGTAGCTCATGAAAGGAAGGCGCTGCCCAGTCTCCCGCTCCTTCCTGACATAGCGGACAATCGTACTCGCCATCGCTTCATCGCGAAAGAGGGATGCCTCGTACATCTTTTGATAGCCGTCCTCAGAGAGTCCGCCGTGGCAGCGTGTGAGTTGGCCCACGATGCGGTCGCGGTAGGCTGCATCCTGCACAAATGTCTCTTCCTTCATCGTCCAGCGTTCCATGTCCTGATCGAGTAAGGCCGCAGCCAGCCCGCGCGTTGCCACCTTACGGACGAGAGGACGGGGCGCGTTGAGTGCGACGACCGGCACGTGGTGATCCCGCGCAAAGGTAAGCAGCGGTTCATAATCCTCGAACGCACCGCCCCAGTTGTCTGTCCAATGCGCCTCGCTGAGGAACTGGCTGCGTGGTAGGTCCTGATCTTCAAGATACCGGTCTATGGCCTGCTGGCCGTCCCACGAAAACATTTCCAATCCCAGGCCGGGACGCCGACCCATGGCGAGCAGGCCGTGAAGAATTTTCTGCGCGGCCTCGACATGCCACTGATTGTGGTGCTCCTCACCCAAGTAGATCACGTCCTGCCGCGCTAACGACGTCATCCAGCTCTCAAAGTCGACCGGCCGGCCGGTTCTCACATCGATCACCTGCCAGGCTTGATAGTGTAGCCCGGGATGTTCTTCAGCGACATCGCTGGCCAGCGCGCAGGCATCGATGGCGACGAGCGCAAGACTCAGCATCCAGAGGAGCGGCATGCTCGTTCCTAGCACACGGGTTTGAAACGAGGCAAGGTACCTTGACTGCTTCCCGGACCGACTCGTATTCTCCGAGTCTGGCTGCTCACTCGAGCCCGACATGATTGCATCACAGTACGACCTGACAGCTTTTCAGTCACGACTGAAGGACCTGCGTGAACGAGATCACGCCGCGTGGGAACACTCGCGTGTATTCGTGAGTGAGCCGCACCTTCCTGAGACGCTGAGGCGCTTGTCCGTCGCGGTGCGCGAGACCGACCTGCCCGATGCGTTGAAAGTCAAATTGGCTGAGGCGTTGACCGGCGGCTCCCCGACGGAGGGCGGGGTCCGAACCGCGCTGCTGAAGGCGTTAACGGGGCTGCCCGCGTCAAAAGCGCTTCGATCGCTCTGCCTCCTGTGCCGGCTGAGTGCGTTCCCCGCACAGCCGCTACGCGGCACGCTCACGCCGAGCAACGTCGAAACATTTCTGCGCGACCAGGAGAATCCGTACGATCTCCTGCTCGCAACGAACGATCCGAGCCTGCTCGATCTTGGAGCCGGCGACCTCTCCTTCGCGGCAGAACTCGCCGATCACTACGCGGCTCCCCTCGCGCAACGTGGCGCCCGGCTGAGGCTGCACTGTGTGGACCGGCTCCGTCCCGGTTCACACTTGGGAGGTCGGTTACAGGTCAACCCCCGCTACGCCGAGCGATTGGTCGGACGACCCGGGATGCCCTCACCACGCGCCTTGGAATTCCGGTTTTTCGGTGATCAAGACATGTTCGCGCTCGATCGCGCCGAGGGCATCCGCGACGGGTACACTATCGTGACGTGTCACGGCCCGGCCACGCCGACCTTCGCCTACGAACCGACCCGTGTCGCGCGTCGCTTGATCGAGCAGGACTTGCGGACGACCAAGGGGGAGTTCCGGCTCGTTCTCGACCAGGGCGAAGAGGCGCTGGAAGTGCGGCACGGCGGCCGATCGCTCTTGTTTCCGGCCTGGAAATTTGATGTCCGGGGTCCGCTCGCGCTTCTCGATCTGGTCGCACATCGCGGTGCGTTGGCCGTGCTGACCGCGATCGACTCGCAAGTGTTCTGGGAGATCCTCTCTCAACTGGTGGAGGATGACGGGTATCGTCCGCCTGACGTGATCTTCACGCGCGAGGTCATTCCACAGATCTTCGGGCGCCTCTATATGGAACTCACAACACTCCGGCCAGGGATACGGCTTGATCTTTCCTCTTTGACGCCTTTGCGCGACGCACTGCCCGTGGTCGGTGCAGGCGACACCCCACCGACTGTCCGGTTTCGCTACGCCGAGGTCCGTCGCGGAGCCGTGTTCCCCGGACTTCCTTCAAGCCAAACGGCACGCCTCTTCGCCGACATGACCGAGGAGGAGACGCCGTGGTGGCTGCTCCTCGTGCCCGAGCCAATTCCTGGATAAATTGACGCTCCTAAGGGCGTTTGCTAGACTTTTGGCTCGGCGCCTTTGCCGCTTCCCGCTACACCTTGGATACACGAGCGAACATACGTCTCCTTCAGGAGAATATCGAACGTGTGGTCCGAGGAAAATCCCAAGTGGTCGAATGGGCCATCGTCTGCCTCCTGGCCCGCGGCCATCTCCTCATCGAAGATGTCCCCGGCGTCGGGAAAACGACACTCGCGCACGCCTTGGCCCGCTCGCTGGACTGTTCGTTCCGCCGCATCCAGTTCACCAGCGATCTCCTGCCTTCCGATATTCTCGGCATTTCGATCTTCAACCGGCAAAAACAAGCCTTCGAGTTCATGCCCGGGCCGATTTTTGCCAATATCGTCCTGGCGGATGAGATCAATCGTACGACGCCGAAAACCCAGAGCAGTTTGCTGGAGGCCATGAACGAAGCGCAGGTCTCAATGGACAATGAAACGCGGGCACTTCCCCAGCCGTTCATGGTCATCGCAACACAAAATCCGGCCGAGCATCACGGCACGTTCCCGCTGCCGGAATCGCAGCTCGACCGATTTCTTATGCGCCTGCACATCGGCTATCCGGACCGACAAGCCGAGAAGGCAGTCCTCGATCGGCCATCCTCGCTGCATCCGGCCGACGACCTGGAACCAGTTCTGTCCGGCGACGATGTCCTGGAGCTCCAGCAGCTCGCTGAGAAGGTGCGGATCGACGATAGCTTATTGGACTACCTGCTGGAAATCGTCGCAGTCACCCGATCGCACGAACAGCTCGCGCTCGGCGTCAGTACGCGCGGGGCGGTCGCGCTGACACGCGGCGCGAAAGCGCTGGCGCTCGTCCGCGGCCGGAACTATTGTCTGCCCGACGACATCAAGGAACTCGCCTTGCTCGTCCTTCCGCATCGCGTCATGCTGAAAACCACCATCGGGACCCGCGGCCACCGCCTTGAAGACGCAGTCGAGATCATCCAACGCATCCTGGACTCCGTTCCCGTCCCGCTGTAACGCTCTAGGCCCCTTTGGCAGCCGCGATGCTTGTCTCACCTTCGGCACACGGGACTGGAAGCACGTCACTCGCTGCATCCCGCCTCTCGGATCTGCTCGCCAAGCTCTCGGGCTACCGGTCGATCCGCCTGACAACCGACGGAACGCGATTCATTGTGCTCACGATCGCCGTGGGGGTCGCCGCCATCAATACAGGCAACAATCTGCTGTATCTCCTCTTTGCGATGATGCTGAGTTTGATCATCGTCTCGGGGGTGCTCTCCGAGCAGTGCCTCAAGCACATCTCAATCAGCCGTCGAGTGCCGGGCCATCTGTACGCAGATCAAGAGGCCTGGGCGACGTTCCTCGTTACCAATACCTCTCGTCGCATGCCGGCGCTCTCGTTACGCATTCTCGATGTCCTCGGCCGTAGCGCGGTTGATCGAGAGGCACGAGTCCCGTATCTTCCGGTCGGTCAGAGTGCGAGTGTCAGCTATCGGCTGCGGTTCAACCGACGGGGACGACATCGACTCGATGGTGTGAGCCTCTGCACGCGCTTCCCATTCGGCTTCTTTGACAAATCTATCAAACGCCCGGTTTCTACCGACCTCCTCGTCTATCCAGCGCTGCTGCCGCTGCGAGATTCCCTGGTGGCTCGGTTGGAGGGCGGTGGTCGAGATCAGCCGACCATCCGCCGCGGCCCAGGGAGCACGCTCTATAACCTGAGGTTGTACCAACCCGGCGATGACTCTCGGTCGATTCACTGGAAGACCACCGCGCGGAAATCGCAGTTGATCATCAAAGAACTCGAGGCGGAGGAACAACAGCGGATCGTCGTCACCTTGGCCATGCCACCACGCGATGGACGGCTCTCCTCGGAGAGGGCCGCCCGCTTCGAACACGCCGTGTCGCTTGCCGCCTCGGTCGCCGCCTTCTACATCGAGCGCGGCTACGAAGTGATGCTGATCGCCGGCCGTACTCGGGTCCCGTTTGGAGCCGGGGCTCCACATCTCCATCGGATCCTCGCCGAACTCGCCCTGTGCGAAGTCGACTCCGCGTCGAACGGTGACTGTGAAACGGCGGGATTGGATCCCGATCAACCGATGGTGACGATTCTGCCGTGGCCCGGCATGAGAGCCATGGGGAGCCAAGGTCGACATCACATCGTCATGAGCCCCGACGCATGATCCTATTCCAGCCGTCACTGCGTCGCGCGATGGTCGCTCTGGCCGTCGTTTCCTTTGTCACGCTGATCGGCACGGGACGCGTCCCTCTCGGCTTAACCGTGTTGGGTCTCATGACACTCGCGGTAGCCGCACTGCAGTCACGGGGCATGCGTTGGCGGACCCCCGCACTCCTTCAATCGGCCGAAGGTTGGAACATCCTCGTTGTCATAGCGTGCCTGATCAGTGCGGGAGACTTTCTCATCGGCTCAGCCGACCTCTTGCAGGCCAGTCTGTATTTGCTCGTCGTCCTCATGGCGAACAAATTATTGACCGCCAAGACCGCGCAGGATGTGCTGCATTTGTTTGCGATTACGTTCTTGCAATTCCTCGCAGCCGCCGTACTGACCGTCGACCTGTGGTTCGCTGTCGGGTTCGTCGCGTACCTGGTCGTCGCCATTTGGGCACTCTTGCTGTACCACCTGCACACCGAAGCGGCGTCCGGGCCGCCGAGAGAGCCGCACTCCTCTGGACGTTTTATGCCCCCGCCCGGCTTCATGGTCACCACGGCCGCCTTGGCCCTCGTCACACTGACCATCACGACAATCGTATTCCTCATCATGCCTCGTGCCGGCGCCGGATTCTTTCAACGTTCGCACGGCCCGGCTATCAAGACCTCCGGCTTTTCAGAAAAGGTCGATCTTGGTCTTCTCGGCGCCGTGAAGCAGGACCCGACGCTCGTCATGAGGGTCCAGTTTCCCGACGGTCCCCCGCCACCGTCGGTTCCGCTCTATTTTCGCGGCGTCGCCTTTGATGCCTACACCGGTCAATCCTGGATCAACACCTTCGCAACACGCCATGCAGCAGCAAAAGCCGAGGAAGGACTGTTCGAGTTGTTTCCGCGTCACCGCGCCGCGCTCGGTCCACGCATTCGACAGGATATCCTGATCGAAGCGCTCGATACGGCCGTGCTCTTCGGACTGCCCTTCATCGAACAGATCAAAGGGCCCTTTTCTGCTGTCTACAGCGACGGCATGGGCGAGATACGTCTCGCCATGCCGGGGACGCTTCGCTTTCAGTACAGCGTCATCTCCAGATCCAACCGGCTCGTCGATGAAGACCGGGAAGCCGAGCAGCTCGCCTACCCACCGGTCGTGCTTCGCCATTTCCTCCAGCTTCCGCCGATGACCTCCAAGGTCAAAGAACTGGCGGAGTCAATTACCGCCAGGGCGCGAACACCATTTCAAAGAGTCGTGGCGGTGAAGGAGCACCTTCTCAGAAACTACCGTTATACCCTGGAGCTTGAGGCCGGCATCACCGCTACGCCCGTTGAGGACTTCTTATTCACGCGGAAGAGCGGCTACTGCGAACACTACGCGACCGCGATGGTGCTGCTGTTACGGACGCTCGGCATCCCGGCCAGGCTCGTGACCGGGTTCCTTCCCGGCGACTGGAATGAGTTCGGCCATTACTACGTCGTGCGGCAACAGGATGCGCACGCCTGGGTCGAGGTGTATTTTCCCCACTCCGGTTGGATCACATTCGATCCCACCCCGTCCGTGAGCCCGGCGGCGCGGACGGCGGTGTTCAAACAACTCGTCAGTCTCCTCGATTCCCTGCGTCTCAAGTGGGATCGCTTCATCATCCATTACAGCTTTCGCGACCAAATGGCCGCGGCTCAGGACGTCCGAAGACAGGCCGAAACCCTCCACGGAGAACTCTCGAAGCTGCTGCAAAGGACCTCTCTGTGGTCGCACCGAACTACAGGCAATTGGCGCACTTCACTGCTTCTTGTTGCCGCTCTCATCGTCCTCATAGGAGCGGCCGTCCTTCTCTCACGTTACTTGCGGCGAGCACGGCCACCCATCTGCCCGGCCGGGATATTGGGCGGTGAGATCTACGTGCGGATGCTGGCCGCATTACGGCGGCAAGGCTTCTCCAAGCCCCCCGGGCGGACACTAGGGGAATTCTCACGGTCGATCAGCGATACGCGTATCGATCTCCGCGAGTATGTGGCGCCGCTCACGGAGCTCTATCATCGACTCCGGTATGGAGGGGAAGCGCTGTCGCAGGAGGACAACCAACGACTGCAAAGCCTGCTTGAAGGCCTTGAAGCGGCACAGCGTCCCACAGACGTTGACCGAACGTCCTCTCGATAGCGAAGAACGGGCCGAACAGGACTGTAGCAGCAACGGCAGCAGACCCGATAGGTCAAACGGAGCCAGCCTTCGAAGAAGTCGTCTCAAAGCCTGGAGTTTCCGCACGGAGACAGGAGGCCGCGCGGGATACGCTATCATTAATCCGTGTAAGGGACCGGACCCCGTGTCATCGACGTAGGACCAGCAACGATGAGTGACCCACTCGATGAGATTCCGGCAAGGACCGACGGACTGTTGGCGCGATGGATTCCAATGTCCCTTCAGCTGGTCCTCTTTGTCACCCTCCTGCCGTATCTCGCCTTGCCGGGCTTTCCGGCGCAGCCGCTGACCAAAGAACATCTACTCGTCGGAACGCTGATCCTCCTCCTGCTCGCGTCGGCCTCGGCGCGACAGCCGCAAGTCATCCTCGGGCTCGTGTTCGCCGATACGGTCGTCGTCACCTTCATCTTTGCGACCCTCTCGACCGATGACGCCTTTTTACCCTACCCGTATTTCATCCTCGTCATGCTGGCGTTGTTGAACCATCATGTCCGGTATGTTGCGGCCGGCGTGGCGTTTCCGTGCGCGGGGTATATCGCCGTGCTTTTTGTGCAGAAGACGGTAACGATGCCCCATCTGCTGATGGTGCCAGTCCTGCTGCTCTTGGCTGCCCTGGTGAGTTGCCACGTGTTTCGCGCCGAGGCGTTTGCCTCACGGGCCTCCCGGGTCGCACAGCACGTGTCGGTCGATGTGCTCACCGGGCTGCCGAATCGCGCGGCCTTTCTCGACCGCGTTTGGGACGCGATTCATTTCGCCAGACGATTCGAAGATGAATTGTTTGCGGTCTTGTTCATCGATCTCGACGGCTTCAAACCGGTCAACGACCAATTCGGACACCGCGCGGGAGATGAATTGCTCAAAGCCATCGCCAGCCGCCTTCGCCTGGCGCTTCGAAAAGGGGACTGCGTCGCCCGCTATGGCGGCGATGAATTTTGTGTGCTGCTGAGCCGAGTGCAATCGAAAACCGAGGCCATCCGGGCGGCCGAACGATTGTTGGAGAAAATCAAAGCACCGGTATCCGTGAGCGGCCACACCGTCAACGTGGGCGCGAGCATTGGGATCGCCCTTAGCACGAATATCCACACTCGCCCTGAAGAACTGGTCCGGGATGCCGATGCCGCGATGTACCGCGTCAAGCAAGGCGGGAAAAACGGGGTCGCGGTGAGCAATCAGCTCACGGACTATAAGCAGCCCATTACCCTGAGGACGGAGCTCGCACCCGGCGAATAACTACCAGTCACTACATCCGCTTTATCTGACGCGGCAGTTCGGTCCTTCGGGCTCTTGCTTCCCCTCGGCAGTCCGGCCCTCCACCAAGCACAGCGTTTTGACCGTTACCGCTTCATCTGTCGCCTATCCACAGAGGGCAGGAAACCGCCATGCCTCTTCGCGTCCATTCGCCTTTGGAGTATCGGTGAGACTTCAGGAATACTCCATTACGGCCGATAGGAAGAGGAAAAGTTCTCACCGTCAGAACAAGGCGAACCGAGATGGAAGCGCGTGCCGCTCCTCGCATCACTGTTGACCTGCCCGTGTCATTTGTCAGCGAAGAAGGACCGGGAGAGGGAACGATCTATAACATTTCGGAAGGCGGGTGCGCTGTACAGACGACGTCCCACGTGCCCGAGCAGGCGTACGTCCGTCTGCGGGTTCCGGTCCCCGATGGAGGGCCGCCGGTCAACATTGACTTTGCCTCAGTACGATGGTCCACGCGGGGTGAATTTGGCCTTAAGTTTCTTCAGATGCGGGGGGAGGGCCGTTCGCGCTTGGAACGATGGTTGCGAAAGATGCGCGCCGACGCCCTCTCGAAACAGAACGCCGGCGCCGAGGGATGACGTTATCACATTGGCCCTTGTCTAAGCATTTTGCCCATCTCCCTCATCGTCTTCCCACGCCGAGCCAACGATCCGCACGCCGGTCACTCGCTCGACTCTCTGCAAGGGTAGCCGGACATTCGAGTAGAAGCGTCGGGAATACCACGCGCACCCGTTTGCAAACGCCTTTGCTAGCGGTGGTTGTTCATGCCTCCCACAATGCCGAGCAGCGCATGCACTTTTTCGAGCGATCCGCTGACCGTCGCTGTCCACTGTAGGGCTCCTTGGACGTCCCCTTGCCTCGCCTGCTGTAGCGCGATTGCCTTTAAGGCTTCCGCTCGGACGCCGTGACTGTGGATGTGCTCGACTGTTTCCAGCCCCCCTCGGACATCACCACTCCTAGCTTGTTGCTCGACAAGTCCTTGGAGCACCGCGTCGCGAGACAGGGACGCCGTTATTTTCTCTGCAGTGTGACGAGCACCCTTGATGTCTCCTGATGCTGCTTGAGCTTCAGCAATCCCGGCCAGGGCGCGCTCGACAGTCAACGCGTTCGGCAAACGTGTCGTCAACTCCAGAGCGCCCTTCACATCGCCCGCCTCCGCACGCGCGACTGTCAGACCCCATAGCGCGGTATATTTATCTTCCGGGTCCGTAATGCTTTCCGCCATCGCAAACGCGCCCTCAATATCGCCGGCCTTGGCTTGCATCGCGGCCGCCGTCGCCAGCGCTTCATTGCGATCGTCGGCATCTTCAATCGCCGTGATCGTTCTTAACGCCGCTCTGACGTCGCCGGTCATGGCTTGCGCCTTCGCGACAAGCCGCAACGCATCATTTCGGTCAGCGAGGTCCGGGATAGTCTTGGCCAAACGGACGGCCTCATCGAGGAGCTTCGACGTCGAGGGCTGATCGCCAGCGAGCCCAGTGGCCGCTCGCAGGATTACTACCATCATCGCAATCACAACTCCCCATTGGGCCCAATATCTCATCGCATCACTCGCAGTCCTGAACTCGTTCCTGGTGTAGGCAAACAGTGAAGTCGCTCGGCCTACCTCTCGTGTTCCGTCGTCGTTCATCGCATCGCGGGATTGTACCGCGAGCGGCGGGCGTTCGCACGCAGGTGCAAATTCGCGCTCGCGCACACCTCACGCTCACGAGACGTAATCTAAGGTGGACCAGCCGGGCGCGAATCGGCCCAGTCACCGTTCCGTCAGGGAGATGTGAGCGTGCCGGAGCAGATCCGTCGCCTCGGTGTGCCCAAGGTGTTGCGCGATCGCAAGCGGCGTCGGCAGATACCATTTCCCAGCCGGCAGACGAGCGCCACGCTCGAGGAGCACGCGAAGCGTCGCCGTGTTGCCCTTGAATGCGGCGGCATGAAGCGCCGTCCATCCGGTGAGGTCCTCGGCATCGATATTCGCCCCAGCATCCAGTAGCAGTCCCACCGTTTCTCCGTTTCCATGCGCAGCGGCCAATATAAGCGGCGTCGTCCGGAACACGGGCAGAGCGATGTCGGCATTGCGCCCGCTTTCAAGCATCTGCCGCAGTGATTCGGCATCACCGGCGCTCGCCGCACTCCAGAGGGGGACTGCGCAGCCTTGGAGCAAAAGCGCGAGCGCGGCCAACGCGCAGAGCCTGCCGACAAAATAATTCATAGCACGTGTAGAAGCATAGCCGGCGGCAATCCTTCCGGCGGCAATCCTTATGGAGGTCAGGTGCGCCGTTGTCCCTGAATAGCCGCTCTCATGCCACCACTCTCGGTACTTCACTCGCGTGAGACATTCCCGTCAGCTATTCCTGTCGGTGATCGCACCGAGCCATGGTTCACTTGATCCTCCGTTTGCCTTGATTCCGCGTGTCGGCAAAGGGCATTGCTAGTTCGCCGGCTCCGCCTTTCGTCGCTCGTGCCATCGGATCAGGACAAGAGCCACGACGATCCCGGCTACCACAGTCAATGCCACGAGTACGACGGCGCGATGGATCGGAGGCGAGAATCGGCTCCACTCAGCTCCCAGGCCATATCCGATCCCGATGAAAGTGCCGCACCACACCAGGGCACCGGGATAGGCAAATTCCGCGAAGTGCTTCAAGGAGACACGTGCCGTGCCGGCAAGCAACGCCGCAAGATGCCGGACGCCCGGCAGAAAATACGCGACCGGCAAGGCGTAGGCACCCCACCGCTGAATCGCCCGTTGGGCGCGCATGATATGGTGTGGCTGTGCGTGCAGGAGTCGACCCATTTTATTCAAGGCCGGCAGGCCAAGGGCCCGCCCCAGTCCGTAGCTGATTGTAATGCCGCATGCCGTACCAAGGAACGCCGTGATCACCGCCGGAAGCGGATGCAACTCACCTCGAAAACACACATAGCCGACGAAGGTAAGGAGCGCCTCGTCGGGGATCGGCAACCCGACGATCCCGAGCACCAACAGCCCAAAGAGTGCGGCGTATCCATGATGAGAGATCAAGTCGACAGCAAAGTCCATTCTCTCCACCACAGCTCGGAAGTGCCGTTTTCGCGCCGCCACCGCTGACTGACCGACCCCGCGACAGTGTTTAGCACGAGTCACGGCGTGGTGTCAGCCTCCTCGACTCTCGCTACTCCGTGTGGCCCGCTCCGTTGCCCTCGATGCTCCAACGCCGTCTTCGTTGATGCGGCACGTCGGCTTCCAGCGGTTCAGATTCGACGAAGGTCGTCGGACAACGGGCGGGCTCGATGCGCCGCGTCAGCCGCCGTCGTTGGGAGACCCCGACACTTCGCACCGCCAAGCCGACGATGCCCCTTATCGGATCTGCACGAAGGACCGCGCTGGCAAGAGGGCACGGGAGGCCTCCTGAAGCATCACAGGCACCATGAACAGCGCTGCCACAGGATCGGCCCACCACCATCCCAACGTGGCGTTGAGGACCAGGCCGATCAGGAGGGTTCCCGACAAGTACAGGGCGATTTGCGTTTGGCGAGTTTCCGCCTGCAAGGCTGCGCTCCCCAGACATTCCGCAACACGGCGCTTCGCGGCCGTAAGCCACGGCAATAGGGCCAGCGAGCCGATGGCCAGGATGATGCCGATCCAACTCTCTGCCATCGTGCGATGCCCGTGCAGTGCCGCGATCGCCTCATACGAGACATAGGCGGCGAACACCAGGAAGCTGAGGCCGATGATCTTGTGCGCCTTCCGTTCAACATGCCGCTTGGCCTTCCCGTCGTGCTCGGATCGCAACCGCCGGAGAGCGGCGAGACTACTGATGACCTCAATGGCCGAATCGAAGGCAAATCCGAGAAGGGCGATGCTTCCCGCGAGGAGCGCCGCCACGAACGCGACGCTGCACTCGAGGACGTTCCACCCGATCGTCACATACTGGAGCCATTGCCCCCGGCCGTTGGACGCATCGGCACTACACTCCATTCCCGCGCCCCCTCTCGGCTGACGTCGTAGGCCCGTCGATGAATTGAGTCTGCACGAGCTTCCGACGCAGCTTCATCGCGCACGACTGGAGTACGAGACGTTCTGCCACATTGAGCGGTTCGCCTTCTCGGAGTTTCTTCAGCACGGCATCGCAACAATGAATCACGTTCCGAATCGGACGCCGAAGAGCGGCCATGTGTCACCTCTTTCGACTCCACAGTACGTCGAGAGGTACGTGACCGACTAGGGGCGATAGGGCGAAGCGCTGTCCTTACAAAAGGCGTTTGATATCTAGACCGACCGCGTACGCAAAAGCGTCGTGCGGAAGAGAAAGCGCATACTGACATCCGTGAGTCGACGGTCCCGCTGTCTCGGACGCGAAGGACCGTTCGTCGTGTTCAGCGTCGGAGTCGGTCTTGCGGGTCAGTATGTGTTTCGTCGGCACGGTGGCATCACACCGGCCGACTGCGAAACACACGGTCATGCCATATCTTTGGACGAGCCACACTCACACCGAACGGAGGCGGTCATGAGGACAGAGGGACACTCGATTAAGCTGGTTGGAATCGCGGTATTAATGCTCTGCTTGCTCGCCGGCGGAAGCCTGCCATCGCGCGCGCATGCACAGGGATTTCTGCAGGGCGCGGAGGGGTCCGTCGAAAAAGCCAAGCAAGAGCTTCAGCAACTTGGGGCCAAAGCGAGCGAGCACGCCAAGAAGGCCGAGCAGGCGGCCCAACAAGCCCAACAGCTTGCCGATCAGCTCTTCGGTAGCGCCAAGAGCGACGCCCAACAGGCAGCGCAGGATGCGCGCCAGAAGGCGCAAGCGGCAAGAGCGAAGGCCAACAAAATACAAGAGGCGTCCGATACGAACGATCCCCGCGCTGTTCGTGATCTGAGACAGGCGGCACAGGATGTCGAGCAGATGGGCACGGATGCGCAACGTCATGCTGACAGAGCGCGGCAGGTTGCGAGCGGCTCCCGAGTGGACAGCGGGACCAGTGAAGAGTCTCCAACGGACGGGCGTTCACTGAATCAGAGCACTGTCGATGAAGGCTCAAGCGGTGGATCGGCACGGCCGTGACGGTCAAACCCGTGAAGCCAATTCATGACAAATCTCTTTATCAGGCTGATGAAGGCGCAAGCAGCGAGCCCACCGGACGGCAGGACGCGGACCGCAGGGATACATACGGCTGCGCGGATGAAGCCATGCGAGTGCGATCACTCTGCCGTGATCACTGGTGATGGAGGGGATTACGGGGACGTCGCTGCAGATCAGAGTCAACGCCGATTCGATGCGTGGAGCACCGATACGCCAGCGGGGTCGACACAAGTCACTGACCCGTTGCCGACACAATGAAGGTCGTCACGAGATGGTGGGAGGCAGGCCCCACAGTGGAGCCGGACTCGACGTGTGAAGGACCTCAACATCCTTCGCGTTGAGATGATCGACGAATGTTTCTGCCCCGCGGCGACTGACAGTGACATCGATCCGCCCCTCGCCGATAGCGATGCCGTGCACTTCCAACCGCGGCAACCACGGCGGGAGGAAGGGCGCGATGACGCAGCGTCGCCGAGGCGCGTCGGGGACGAGCCCGAGAAAGAGCTGCACGGCCAGAATCGGCACGACGGCCGCCCAGGCCTGCGGACTATTCGCTTCTTCGTACGGAACCGGCAAGCCATGCGTTCGGTCCAGGCCGCAGAACAGCTCGGGGAGCCGCTCGGCCTCAAAGGCGGCAGCCGCCTCAAGTAACGCGAGGATCATCTGCGAGGCCGGCTCCTTGAATCCGTAGCGCCAGAGACCGGCCGCGGCCAAGATCGTATCGTGCGGCCAGACCGACCCCAGTTGATAGGAGAGCGGATTATACGCGCGATGTTTCGCGGACAGCGTGCGGAGCCCCCACCCCGAGAACATATCGGGTTCCAACAATCGCGCCGCGACTGCTGCCGCGCGGCTGGGATGTGCCGCGCCGGTCCAAAGGAGATGGCCGGGGTTGGATGAGATGCTCGGGACCTGTCGTTTCTGTCCGTCGAGGGCCATGGCGTAGAACTGCCGCTCCGGCATCCAAAACCGCTCGTCGATGCGACGGTAGAGGTCCGAGGCCGCCTTGCGGAGGCGGCTCGCGTCAGCCGTCTGGTCCGTCTCTTCCAAGAGTTCGGCCATCGCCAATTGGGCGGCGAACCAATAGCCTTGTAGCTCGATGGTCGCGAGTGGCAACGGCGCGAGCCGGCCTTCTTCATCGACGATGGCATCACCTGCGTCCTTCCAACCCTGATTGTAGTAGCCCTGACGGCCGCGAGTCGCGTACTCGAGCAAGCCGTCATGGTCGCGATCACCGAGTTCCTCACACCATCGTAACGCCATTCGAGCGGTCTGCAGGTGCGCATCCAAGAGGCTTCGGTCACCGGTCCAGCGCCAGGCATGCCATAGACCAAGACAGTACAACGCCGGAACATCGTGCGCGCCATAGTAGGCTGCATGCGGGATCTCGCCTCGGGTCGCCAGCTCTCCGTGCCGAACCTCGTGCGGGAGCTTACCGGGCTCCGCATCCCGAAAGTCATCGCGGCGTGTCGCCTGAAGTGCGCCGAGCGCTTCCAGCGCGCCGAGCGCGGGCCAGACGCCGTCCAGCCCGGCCATCAACGCGCTGACCAGCGTGTCGCGACCGAACAGTGCCAGGAACCATGGGACTCCGGCCGCCACATAGGGGGGTCGGCCGCCTCGCGTGACGGCGAGCGAATAAAAATCCTCACGCCCGCGCGTAAGCGGGCGCTCGAGTATGGGGGCCGTCCGCACCGTCACCCGGCAATAGTCCCTGGCTGGGCTCGGCTCAGGCCCATGCGGATCACCGGAGAGAGCGAACCGCTCTCCATCGATCTCCGGAATGGCGTCGAGGCAGCACATCCATTCAGTGTTGGGCTCGAGTTGGACATCAAAGAGCAATTGTGAGCCTGCATAGGAAGGGCCGGCGTGTGGACCGGCGCACTCAATGTGGAGCTTTCGGCTGAACCCGCCGTACTCGTAGGCGAGGACCCCGCCGCAAAGCCGGCCGTCCCGACGCACGTTCAGGCGGGGGCGAATGATACGGCGCCGTACTTCGAAGATGTCGGCAAAATCCGCATCGAGCTGGATCGCGAACCGGACGGTCACGGGTTTCGGATAAAAGCCGCGAATGGTAAGACAGTCATGCAGGATGCCATCGACCCGACGGCGCAGGCTCAGCAACAAGCGCCCGGAGGGAATTTCATCTTGGACGCATCGGAGACCGGGATTTTGAAATTCCCACTGTGCCGTTGCACGACCCTGCAGAGACCGTCCCAACAACTGCCACGACTTCCCACCGATTGCAAGGCGGTAGGTCGACAAGACCCGCGTATCACCGGCAAACAATCCATGCAGCTGATGGGAGCGGAGCTGTCCGTCCACGGCACATGCCAATGCGACCCGGCCGCCGTGCAACACCGTTACCGGCGTGAGCACCCGCACTTCGCCGGTCATCGCGGCACGTACACGATCCCAACGATCGCGCCCCACAGCACGTGCAGCAGGAGGTTCGTCACGGCAAACCGAGGACTGCGCGTCTTCCAGCCCATCAACCCGAGACCCGAGACCGGAGCGACCAGAGCACCGGCAAAGAACACGGCCAGCGCGACTCCCCACACGATGCCTTCTAGCGGTCTTGGCCATGCGAGATTCGGCTCGATGACCGCCGCCCACACCAGCACGAGCAGGATGCTGTTGATGAGATGCGAGGCGATGCCGATGAGCCAAGCCATGGGACTATCAGACACCATGTAGCGCCGGCCCAAGTCCGCGATATCGACAGCCACAAGGCCCGGCACACTTCCCGCCCAGAGCCCCGCCACGGCCATGACGTAGCCTGCGATGAAGCCGGCGAGCATGACTCCAAGCAGATCGACCTCCCGCCACGACAAAATCTCCATGCTAAGTCCTGCTGTTATCGTACCAGCCGCGGGCAACCACCGACACACGGTCCTTCGCGCCGCCGCGGACGTTGGCAGATCGATCTTGGATCACGCGGCACCAGAGACCAACGCGGCGATGGCGTGAGGGAAAGAGAGCAGGTCCTCGGTCGTTCCCACCCGCTTCGCTCACTGTGCCGATCCGACGCGAGTGACGAGCTCCGGCGTGATCTCCCTTAACGACGGAACGACGGCCTGCGCGAGGTCAAGCGCCTCGTGACCCGGCGGATACTGCCGGTTCGGCACCGCTACGACACGCATGCCGGCGGCGATGGCCGACCGAATCCCGTTGGCTGAATCCTCGATTGCCACGCACGCCATCGGACGTACGCCCAGCCGGTTCGCCGCCTCCAAATACACGTCGGGCGCCGGCTTCCCGCTCTTTACCTCTTCACTGGACAGCACGATTCGAAAGCACTGCTGCAGGCCGGCTTCCCTCAGCACGACATCAATCAATTCTTGATTGGACGAGGACGCAACGGCCAGCGGCCAGTGCAGTGCCAGGCGACGCACACAGTCGACTGCGCCCGGGAGCAGCGGCAGATGAGTGGCATAGGCATCGGCCATCCGGCGCACGACTTCGACATTGATTTCCCCTGGCGACCGCGGCACCCGCAAGCGCTCGTGCATATAGCAAGACCACTCCGGCGCGCTCATTCCCATCATGTCGCGGTGAGCATTGCCGTGCCACTGGCCGCCCCATTCTTCTGTCAGGGCTCGACGCACGGCGTCCCACACCGACTCCGAATCGATCAGCACGCCGTCCAGATCGAACACCACGGCGCCGACGCGAGTCACGCTCATGCTCCCATTGGATGTTCGAAATCAGCTTCTTGGCTCTGCCGGGAAGGGCCAACGCCGGTCGCAAGGCGGCCAAGCCTGCCCTGCATGGACCACGTCAGGGGCCGGAAATCGCCACAGCTGCCATCTCCGCGGCGCGTCCGGCACGTACCGGATGGGCCGACCGCTCAGCGGCATCCTACCATACAGCGTCAGTGGTCGAGCGCCTCGCCGATCAGCAGAGATCAGCCGATGTTATGTTTGGTCGTGACGGAACGGCACCGCCGCCCCCGACACGCTCCCATCAGGCCCTCCTCTTCTTGAGCTCAACGCCGGCTGCCGCCAGAATGTGATGTACAGTCAGCGCTCTCAATGCCATCCATATTTTTCATGCGGAGGTCGACCATGAGCCGAGGGATACGACACCTGATGATCGCGATGGTGATCGCGTGCGTGGGGGCTGCGGATGTCGCGCGTGCCCGGACGGCGTCCATGGAATTTACTCCCGGACCGCGCATGATTCGATTCATCGAACGGATCGCGCACGAATACGAAGGGCATGACAGCACATTACACTTGAGCGAAACACAACAAGAGGCCATCGCGGATCTGCTCCGCGCATTCAAGAAGGACATGTGGCTGAAGGAGGCGATCCTCATCGGCATCTTTCAGGAACTGGAGGACAAGCGCCGTTACGGTCTGCTCGCGCCTCAAGCCGATTATCGGACCGCAAACACGTTAACGGGTGGAATCGAGACGGACGAGCTCTCCCTCTTCATCGAGACGCTCACCAAACTGCAGGGCATTCTGACCGACGGCCAACGCCAGCGCCTGCGAGACCTGTGGCATCCACCCCTGACCGTCCAGATGTCTCAGGGCGCGACGATCAAAATTGCGTTGTTGTCCCTCGAAGGTATTGCGCAACCCTACACCTGGCAGGACGATCTCCGGCTCACCGACGAGCAGGCCGAGGCGTTGCGAACCCTGCTCGCAGAAGGACGGGCCGATCTCATCCGAATGGGCACGGTCGTCGATCTCAATCGAGTCGAAGGGGATGAGCTGGCCCTGACTCCCGACGTGCGCCCTGAGCAGCTTCGTGAAAAGATGACCAAGACCGGGGACATGGAGGCCGAGCTCTTTGCAAAACTGTTCGACCTATCCGACCGGGTTGAGCGCCTCCTGGCGGCGGACCAACGAGCCCGACTGCATCAACTGAAGCAGCGCCGCGCGGAACAGGCCTCCACTCATGGATACGGGCACACGGGCAATCGGCCTCCGAGCGACCCCGCGGAACCCCGGCGCTTTGATTTTTTCTTGGATCAAATTGATGCGCTCCACCTCTCCGGCGACCAGGTCGCGCAGCTCGTCTCGCTGAAGGAAGAGACGCGCAAGACGATCCTGCTCGAGGAGGCCAGGCTGCGAGGGATGGAGCTGGATCTGACTGACCAACTCTACGAC
Organism: Nitrospira sp. Vd2; assembly: GCF_979581665.1. Taxonomy (NCBI): domain Bacteria; kingdom Pseudomonadati; phylum Nitrospirota; class Nitrospiria; order Nitrospirales; family Nitrospiraceae; genus Nitrospira; species Nitrospira sp. Vd2. The sequence goes on from NZ_CEFZSK010000040.1 coordinate 68,235, forward strand.
CGTAACCGTGCCGCGGGGGGCGACTCCTTCAACTCTCAGCTGCGACAGCTGGAAGATATCCGGCTAAAGATCATGACGACGCGGCTGGAAGGCTACATGAAATCGAGGGAGGTCCTGACCGCTGAACAACGCGCGCGCAGCTTCCCGGTCCAGAGCCTCTTCGAGGGGCACAGCAAACCATAAAAGCCCGACGAGAAGGAAGCGTGAGGAAGGATCACAGGGAGGAGGCGTACGAAGCACAGGAGACGGTGTGGCCGCGCGCCAGCAGTTACGGCCGAGGGACGGATTCGAGCTTGTCCAGGTACGCACGGTCCGCGGCCCATCGTCTCGTCAGCCGGTCGTGCAATTCATGCAGTCGCGCTTGTTGCTCGGGCGTTAAGACGGTCTTCAACGTCTCGGTGGTACGTCCGACAATCTCTTCGACCCGCGGCTGCTGGGCCAGTCTGAGTCGTAACAACTCCAATTCGGCGGTGCCGATGATGCGCTCGGCCTCGCGGCGCTGCTCCTCCGACAACCGGAGTTCACGCGTCAGATGCGTGATGATGCGCGGCTTCAACCGCGCCAGCCCCTGCTCCCATGTGTGTTGTCGCTGTAGCTGATCGTACGTCCGCGCGCCGATGATCCCGACCAGTACCCCACAGACAAAGACGACCGCGACCGCTGTCCAAATGCGCCACGACTTGACCGGGCTGACCGAGTCGATCCTCATAGTTCTCCTGTTACAAACGAGTCATCGACGCCGGTGATCAAGGCAGACAGTTCCACGGCGGCGCCGCTCGCGCCGTGGTGCCACGTCAAGGCTGACCCGACCAACAGCGCGGAGACGACGGCGACGACAGCCGCCGCGCGCCACAACACGCGCGGGGCATCGCTAAACACCCGGCCCCTGCTCGCCTGTCGCCGCACGTCTACCATCACTCCATACAGCCAGGTTTCGTTCGGCGGCGGTATCTCCCGCCGTTGCCAGGCAAGTCGCAAGGCCCGCTCGAGCTTCTCGACCGCATCCTGCCGCTTCATTCCGCCTCCTTCACCAATCCTTCGATCACCTTCCGTAACTGTTGCCGGGCGCGATGCGCCCGCACCTTCACATTCACGACGCTCCAGCCGAGCAGGGACGCGGCTTCACGCACCGATCGCCCTTCGAGGTGCACGAGGGTGAGAACCATCCGATTTTCCGGAGACAGGCGGCTCAAAGCGACCTCCACAACTTCCGCCGCTTCCCGTTGCCGCACCAACGCCTGGAAGCGCTCGGCCGATTCCTGCGCCAAGACCGCATCGGCCCATTGCTGCTCGGAGTCTGCGATAGCGCTGGCCGGCACCTCCCGATGCGCCCCTTGTCGGCGCCACGTGTCGTAGCAGGTCCGGACGGCAATCGTCGCCAACCAATGCTGAAACGGCACGCGGAACGAAAACGTAGGCAGCGACACATAGGCCCGGACGAACACCTGATGTGCCACCTCGTCGATCATGTCCGGCCGAACATGGCCTCCCACAATCCGCCGAACATGCGCTTGGTGACGAATGATCAGATTTTCAAACACCTCCACGTCGCCGGCAATGACACGTCCGATGATCGCTTCATCGGTTTCGGAACGTTGGCGATCCTCCCCGGATGCGTCCTCATACTGTTCGACCATCCAGCGTTCATCACCAGTGAGGCATGCTCGCTACCATAACAGTCGCCCTGGCGGTCGAGGAGGTTACATCACGTCGGCCTTGTAACCTCTCTCACCTCCCGACCGACTTAGTAAGCGACGGATTCTGCCGAGTCCGTGCAGAGCATGAGCTGCCATCGAAGCAGCGATTAACCAAGAGGGAGCCTGTCGAGCATGATGATGCCGTTTGGTGAAGATGTCCGCAAGGTCCCCATGCCACCGACGGACTCGACCGCGGGGATGCGCGGGCTCAAACGTGCGCTGATCGTCGGAGTCATGCTCGGCCTGCTCGGTGTAGCCGGCTACGCGGCGCTGACGCGGTCCGGAGAGGCCCAACCCCGGGTCGCGGGACCTGCCTCAACCGGCGTCCGGGTCATCCCCGTGGTGGCACTCCCCGCCAAATCCGGTGAGATCGGCCTCTACCTCCATGGGCTGGGCTCGGTCACGCCGTTGAATACCGTGACCGTGAAAAGCCGTGTCGATGGCCAACTGATGCGGGTGCTCTTTCAGGAGGGTCAACTGGTCCGTGCCGGCGATCTCCTCGCCGAGATCGATCCTCGACCCTTTGAAGTCCAGCTCAAACAAGCCGAGGGACAGCTTGCCCGCGATCAGGCCCAATTAAAGAATGCGCAGCTGGACCTGGTTCAGTACCGCGATCTCTACCGGCAAGGGTTCGTGCCCAAGCAGCAAGTGGATACACAAGAAGCGCTGATTGCCCAGTATGAAGGAATTCTCAAAACCGACCAAGGCCAGATCGACAACGCGAGACTGCAATTGGCCTACAGCCGCATCACCGCACCGATCAGTGGGCGCGTCGGCTTGCGGCTCGTCGATCCCGGGAATATGGTGCGCGCCGGTGAGCCCAACGGCTTGCTCGTCATTACGCAACTTCAACCGATCACGGTGATCTTTACGATCCCGGAAGATGCGCTGCCGCGCGTGCTCCCGAAATTGGAGGCGGGCGAAGAGCTGCCGTGGAGGCCTTCGATCGGGAACAGAAGCACCGGGTGGCGGTCGGGAAGCTCGTCACCGTCGACAACCAAATTGCCCCGAACACCGGCACCGTTCGCCTCAAGGCCCTGTTCCCAAACACCGACCATGCGCTCTTCCCCAACCAGTTCGTCAATGCGCGGCTCCTCATCGAAAAGAAGCAGCAGGCGACCATCATTCCCTCGGCCGCCATTCAGCGGGGGCCAAAAGGCGCCTTCGTCTATGTGGTGCAGGACGATCGCAGCGTGACGGTCAGGCCCGTCACCGTGGGCACGACGGAGGGGGATGAGGCCTCGATTGAGGCCGGGGTTGCCCCCGTGATCTCATCGTCCTCGATGGAACGGAAAAGCTGCGGGAGGGCAGCAAGGTCGAACTTCGCGGCCAGGACACCGGCGGTCGGCAGGGCGAGCCCGGAAAACCGGATTCACCATCGATCCGACGGGGCCCCCCAGGGGACGCGCGCCGTTCATGAATCCTTCACGCTTGTTCATTGTGCGCCCCGTCGCGACTGCGCTGCTCATGGTCGCCATCTTGCTCGCCGGGGCGCTGGCCTATCGTCAGTTGCCGGTCTCGGCGCTCCCGCAGGTCGACTATCCCACGATCCAAGTTCTGACCTTTTATCCTGGCGCCAGTCCCGACGTCATGGCCTCCTCGGTCACCGCGCCGTTGGAGCGGCAGTTCGGCCAAATGCCGGGGCTCAAGCAAATGACCTCGACGAGTTCGAGCGGCAGTTCGATTGTCACGTTGCAGTTCACGTTGGGCCTGAGCCTGGATGTCGCGGAGCAACAAGTGCAGGCCGCGATCAATGCCGCCGGCACGTTCCTGCCCCGCGACCTCCCCAACCCGCCCGTCTACAATAAAAGTCAATCCCGCGGATGTGCCCATTCTGACGCTCGCGTTGACGTCCGACACGCTACCGCTCCCACAGGTGGAGGATCTCGCCGATACGCGACTGGCGCAGAAACTGTCGCAGCTCTCCGGCGTCGGACTGGTCAGCCTCAGCGGCGGCCAGCGGCCGGCGGTCCGGATTCGGGCCAACCCCGCGGCCTTGGCGGCCTATGGGCTCACGTTGGAAGAACGTCGCATCGCCATCGCCGCGGCCAACGTCAATCAGGCGAAAGGCGCGTTCGACGGTGCCCGACGTGCCTCGATTATTGCCGCGACCGATCAATTGTTGACCAGCGCGGAGTATCGCCCGCTGATCGTCGCCTATCGCAACGGTGCCCCGGTCCAGCTCGGGGACGTGGCCGAGGCCATCGACGACGTGGAGAACGTGAAGCAGGCCGCGTGGATGAACGAGCGACCGGCCGTGATCCTCAACATTCAGCGGCAACCCGGCGCCAATGTCATCGAAGTCGCCGATCGGATCAAGCAGGTGCTCCCTCAACTCGCGAGCTCGCTACCCGCGGCGGTGCACGTGACCGTGCTCACCGACCGGACGACCACCATCCGGGCATCGATCAGAGACGTGCAGTTCGAGTTGATGCTGGCAGTCGCGCTGGTCGTGATGGTCATGTTCCTCTTCTTGCGCACCCTGTCTGCGACCATGATCCCCGCTGCGGCGGTCCCGCTATCGCTCGTCGGGACCTTCGGGGCCATGTATCTCATGGGCTTCAGTCTCAACAACCTCACGTTGATGGCGCTGACGATTGCCACCGGCTTTGTCGTGGACGATGCGATCGTGATGGTCGAGAACATTGCCCGCTACATCGAAGCCGGAGAGCCGCCGCTCCAGGCGGCGCTCAAGGGCTCGCAGCAGATCGCCTTCACGATCCTGTCCCTCACGGTCTCGCTCATCGCGGTCCTGATTCCACTGCTCTTCATGGGCGACGTCGTCGGGCGCCTCTTCCGTGAATTTGCCATCACGCTCGGCGTCACGATTCTCGTGTCGGCCCTCGTCTCGCTCACCCTCACGCCCATGATGGCGGCCAAGCTCCTCAGGCGCACACCGGCATCGCGGGAGGGCGCTGTCGCCAACCTGTTGCAGCACGCGCTGTCGTGCCTACTGGACCGCTATGCCGGCACGCTTCGGTGGGTGTTGGCCCACCAGAGCGCCACCCTGATCGTCGCCGTCGTCACGCTCGTCCTGACGATTCTCCTGTACCTGGTCGTGCCGAAGGGCTTCTTCCCGATTCAGGACACGGGGCTGATCCTCGGCATCTCGGAAGCCGCTCCCTCGGTCTCCTTCGCCGAGATGGCCCGACGGCAGCAGGAGATTGCTCGGGTGATCCTTCAAGATCCGGCGGTGCAGAGCCTCTCATCCTTTATCGGTGTGGATGGCATGAATACCACGCTCAACAGCGGTCGCATCCTGATCAACCTCAGCCCCCTCGCGGAGCGGAAGCTCAGCGCGACGGAGGTCATCCGGCGCCTGCAACGGCACGTCGCCGCGGTGGACGGCATCCGGCTCTTCATGCAGCCGGTCCAAGACCTCACCGTCGAGGACCGGATCAGCCGGACGCAATTCCAGTACACACTGGAAGACCCGGATGCCAAGGAGCTGACCGAGTGGGCCCCGAAGCTGGTGGATCAGTTGCGCCAGCTCCCGCAACTCCAGGACGTGAGCAGCGACCACCAGGATCATGGACTGCAGGCGTTCTTGACGATTGATCGCAGTACGGCCGCGAGGCTGGGAATCACGCCGCAGCTCATCGATGAGACGTTGTACGACGCCTTCGGCCAGCGGCTCGTCTCCACGATCTTCACGCAGCTCAATCAGTACCGAGTGGTGCTGGAAGTGAAGCCGGAATTCCAGACCGGGCCGCAGGCCTTCGACCACCTCTACATCCGCTCCGCCTTCGGCGGTCAGGTGCCGCTCAGCGCCTTCACGGCCCTCACCGAGACGACGACACCGCTGACCGTCACGCACCAGGGTCAGTTTCCTGCCGTCACGCTCTCGTTCAATCTGTCGCGGGGCAGCTCCTTGGGTGACGCGGTGGAGGCCATTGAACGCGCGACCGATGAGGTGCGGCTTCCGGCCAGCATCCGCGGGAGTTTTCAAGGAACGGCCGAAGCGTTTCAAGCCGCACTCGCCAATCAGCCGTTCTTGATTCTTGCGGCCCTCGTCGCCGTCTATCTCGTCTTGGGAATTCTGTATGAAAGCTATATCCACCCCTTGACGATCCTGTCGACGCTGCCGTCGGCCGGGGTCGGGGCCCTGCTCGCGCTCTTGCTCGCACGAACGGAGTTCACCGTGATCGCGCTAATCGGCATCATCCTGTTGATCGGCATCGTGAAGAAGAATGCGATCATGATGATCGACTTCGCCTTGCAGGCCGAGCACGAGCAGGGACGGTCGCCGACGGAGGCCATCTATGAGGCGTGCCTGTTGCGGTTCCGGCCGATCATGATGACGACGATGGCGGCCCTGCTCGGTGCCCTTCCTCTCGCCATGAGCACAGGCGTGGGCGCTGAGCTTCGCCGCCCGTTGGGACTCGCGATCGTCGGCGGCCTCGTCGTGAGCCAATTGCTCACGCTCTATACGACGCCGGTGATGTATCTCGCCTTCGACCGGCTCGCGAAACGGTTCCGGAGACAGGGGTCGTACTTGACGGCCACTTCCAGCCTCGAGGCTGAGCAGCCGTGAATCTCGCCGCTCCGTTCATTCGCCGGCCCGTGGCGACGACGCTGCTGACGATTGCGGTGGCCCTCATTGGGCTGCTCGCGTTTCGGCTCCTCCCTGTGGCCTCGCTTCCGCAAATCGAATATCCGACCATCACGGTGTCCGCGACACTGCCGGGCGCGAGTCCCGAGACCATGGCCACGTCGGTCGCCGCCCCCCTCGAACGGCAATTGGGTCGGATCGCGGGCGTGACGGAAATGACCTCGACGAGCACCTTGGGCTCCACGAACATCACGTTGCAATTCGACTTGGAGCGCGACATCGACGGGGCGGCGCGCGATGTCCAGGGCGCGATCACCGCGGCCCGCGGGTCGCTCCCGGCGACGTTGCCCAACAACCCGACCCATCGAAAAGTGAATCCGGCCGACGCGCCGATTCTGATCCTCGCGCTGACGTCGGACCTCGTCGATCGCGGCCGGATGTACGATGCCGCCTCGACGATGCTCCAGCAAAAGCTCTCCCAAGTCGAGGGCGTGGGCCAGGTCAGCGTGGGCGGCGGCTCGCTTCCCGCGGTCCGAATCGATGTAAATCTCACCGCGTTGAATCACTATGGGATCGGCCTTGAAGACGTCCGGCGTGTCCTGAGTAGCACGAATGTCAATCGTCCGACGGGCCAGCTCACCGACGGCACACGCACCTGGGAGATCGACACGAACGATCAGCTTCGGAAGGCGGAGGACTATTTGCCGTTGGTGGTGGCCTATACGGGCGATCGGGCCGTGCGACTCGGCGATGTCGCGAACGTAGCGGAGTCGGTCGAGGACATTCGGACGACCGGCTTGGCCAACGGCAAGCCCGCCGTGCTCGTGATCATCTATCGCCAGCCGGGTGCCAACATCATCGAAACTGTCGATCGCGTACGCGCCATCCTTCCGCACTTAGAAGCCGCGATCCCCGGGAGCATGTCGCTGTCCGTCGTGTTGGATCGCACACCGATGATCCGCGCCTCGCTGCGCGACGTCGAACGGACGCTCCTGCTGTCCGTCTTCCTCGTGGTCCTGGTGGTCTTTGCCTTCTTGCGCGATGGGCGCGCGACGCTGATCCCCACCGTCGCGGTCCCCGTCTCGCTCATCGGTACCTTCGGCGCCATGTACCTGCTCGGGTACAGCCTCGACAACGTCTCGTTGATGGCGCTGACCGTCGCGACCGGCTTCGTGGTGGACGATGCGATCGTGGTCCTCGAGAACATCGTACGGTACCGCGAACAGGGGGTCTCTCTCTTGGAGGCGGCGCTTCGGGGCGCGAGAGAGATCGGCTTTACCGTCCTCTCGATGAGCGTCTCGCTCGTTGCCGTGTTCATCCCGATCCTTCTGATGGGCGGCATGGTCGGTCGCCTCTTCCGCGAGTTCGCGGTCACGCTCTCGGTCGCGATTCTTCTTTCGCTGCTCATCTCCCTGACCACCACGCCGATGATGTGTGCTTGGCTGCTCGACCGGAAGCCGTGGCACCGGCGAGGCGCCGTGTCCCGCATGGCAGAACGAACCGCAGGCTGGATGCTGTCACGCTATGAGACGAGTCTCTCAGCCGCCCTCCGTCATCCAAACGTCATGCTGGCACTCACCCTTGCGACCCTGGTCGTCAGTATCTCGTTGTTCCTCGTCATTCCGAAGGGGTTCTTCCCGCAGCAAGATGTGGGGCGGCTGAGTGGAACAATTCAGGCCGCGCAGGATATCTCGTTTCAGGCGATGCGGCAGAAGCTCACCGAGGTTACGGAGATCATCGCGACCGATCCTGCCGTCGACACGGTGATTGGATTTGCGGGAGGCGGAGGTCCGAGTTCCACGACGAATACGGGGCGGATGTTCATTGGGCTGAAGCCGTTGGAGGAACGGCAGCTGAGCGCCGACCAGGTGATCACTCGGCTGCGAGGCAAACTGTCCAAGGTCCCGGGGGCGCCCACCTACCTCCAAGCGGTGCAAGACCTTCGGATCGGGGGCCGCGCCAGCAGCAGCCAGTACCAGTACACGTTGCAGGCGGACGACCTCGCGGAACTGAACCGCTGGGCGCCTCGCGTCGAGCAGAAACTGCGCACGCCCCCGGCGCTCGTGGACGTCAATAGCGATCAGCAAGACAAAGGCGTGCAATCGTCGATTGTGTTCGACCGCGGCACGGCGTCGCGCCTCGGCATCACGCCGCAGTTGATCGACGATACGCTCTACGACGCGTTCGGTCAGCGGCAAGTGTCCGTGCTCTACACACCGTTGAACCAATATCACGTCGTGATGGGCGTCGCGCCGCAATACTGGCAACATCCCGATACCCTCCAGGATCTCTATGTCCGATCACCCCGCGGCACGCAGGTCCCCTTGAGCGCATTTGCACATTACGAGACCACCGCAGCGGCCCTGTCGGTCAACCACCAGGGTCAGTTTCCCGGCATCACCCTCTCGTTTAATTTGGCTCCCAATACCTCCCTTGGGGACGCCGTCGATGCGATCACGCGCAGCATGCACGAGATCGGCCTTCCGGACGGCATTCGCGGAAGCCTGCAGGGCACGGCCAAAGCCTTTCAAGCTTCGCTGGCGAACCAACCGGCGCTGATTCTCGCCGCGCTCGTCAGCGTCTATATCGTGCTCGGCATGCTCTATGAGAGCTACGTGCACCCGTTGACGATCTTGTCCACCTTGCCCTCGGCGGGCGTGGGGGCCTTGCTCGCCCTGCTCCTCTTCAAGATGGACCTGAACGTCATGGCCCTGATCGGCATCTTCCTCTTGATCGGGATCGTGAAAAAGAACGCGATCATGATGATCGACGTGGCGCTGGACATGGAGCACCGTGGGGCGGCACCCGTGGACGCCATTTATCGGGCGTGCTTGTTACGCGTTCGCCCGATCATGATGACGACGATGGCGGCCTTGCTCGGCGCGCTGCCGCTCGCCCTTGGCACCGGCGCGGGGGCGGAACTCCGCCGGCCCTTGGGGATTGCGATCGTCGTGGGCTTGATGGTGAGTCAACTTCTGACCCTCTACACCACGCCCGTCGTCTACCTGTTTCTCGATCGTCTTCGCCTGCGTGCTCGTGCGCTCGCGCCCCATGCCACTCGTTCAACGGGCAGGAGCGATCTGCTCGGCTCTCATCCTCAATAAGCGCACGGAGGAGGAGAATCCAATCTCATGCTGACCGCGCGCCGACAGCAGCACCATTGTAGTCGGTTCAAGGATCCTCGGGTACGACACAGATTCCTACACGGTCGCAACCTACCTGCGGGCTGGCAGGCCCGTGGCGGTCCGGCGATGATTTGATGTCGCTCGCATCGCGGAGTCGACCATGCTCGGACGGACACTAGGGACCAAGTGGCGGTTTCTCCCGCTGATCATCGTGATGCTGCTGGCGCTCGTCTTTGCCTATGGCGCCCACCAGTCCCTGACCGCGACACAAACCATTCGCATTGCCTCCGGGACGCCGGGGGGCGGGTATTACGAACTGGGCATCAAATTGCAACAGGTGCTGAACAATGATCTCCGGGAGCAACGATTCGAAGCGCCGGTCGTGTTCACGCATGACGAGTCGCGCGGGCCGCAACAGAACTTGGAGCACCTGGCCACGCGCACGGCGCAGCTTGGCTTAGTTCTCGAAGGCCTGACCGTCAAGCCGAAGGCAGCGGATACCGCCGACATCCGCGGCCTGGTGAAACTCTCGAGCTCCCGATTGCACATCGTCGTCGGCGAACACGTCAGCACCAAAATCGGCAAACCACTGACCACGTTCACCGATCTTCTCAAGGGGGTCTCAACGAAACTGGGGCGCCCACTGCGTGTGTACGTCGGGACTCCGCACAGCGGCACCCATGCCGTCATTGAGCTCATCCTCAACTATTACAAGGTGTCGAATGAACGGGGGCTGGGCTGGGAGTTCATCCAGCATGGCTCCTCCACCGAGGCGGCCGCGGCGCTCGTGAACGGCGAGATCGACGTGGTGTGTCTGCTCGTCAGTATCGAGACGCCGGCGGTCGTCACCATGTCGCATCATGGGACACTGCTGGCACTCGAGCAGGCGGCGATCGACGCCATCCACACGCTCCGCCCGGCGCTCTTGGTCGTCACGATCCCGGCCGGTGTCTACAATCGCGACTTCCCGAAGGTCGCCGTCCCGACCCTGGGCGCCGATGATATTCTCGTCGCGAACGGGGAGGTCAGCAACCGCCTCGCCTACCGCATCGTGCGCACGATTGCCACTCACTGGCCGGAGCTGGGGTCCGCGATTCTCCTGCCCGGCGACTTTGCCGAAGCGCAGCTCAAGGAGAACGACTATTTTCCGCTGCATCCCGGCGCCGTCGCGTACTACAAAGGCGACCATATGCCTCTGTGGCCCTGGTTCGAAGACAAGGTTCGCCTGGCGATCGAGCATCGGGAGATTCTTCTGTCGGTCGGTGGAGGCATCCCGACACTCTACGCGTTGCTGTACGCGTGGTATCAACGGCGCCGCGTGACGCAACTCATGGCGCACATCGCCTCACTGAAACAACAGGGCGCGATTGATCGCGCAGCCATCGAAAACATCCGGATGCATGCGATCACCCTGCTCGCGCAAGGCAAGCTCACGCGGGAAAGTTACGCGACGCTGAACGAATACATGGAGGCGAGCCTCAAGCGGGAGAGTCCGGATGCCGCTGCGCCCGTCGAGAAGGAATCCGGACCGAGCAGACAATGAGGAAGCGAGCAGCGACTTGTGCAGTGGGCTGTGTCAACCTGTACCGGTGTGGTACGTTCATATAAACAGAGGTAGATGTGGAACGGGACACCGAGGGAGGGAACCATGGTACGCAGTGACCTCGGAGGCATGCGGTGGTTGATTCCGGCGATCGGCCTCATCCTTCTCGCGTCGTTCCCAGTACTCACCGGCCCATCGCCGGTCAGTGCAGCAGGCTTTAAGTCGCCCAGCGAATGCGAGCCGTATACAGGCGATGAACACCTGACGTGTCTGTATGGCTATATTGCGGCTCTTCAGGGGCAAGCGGGCAGCGCCCGAACCGGAGCAGAAACGGAGAATGAAGACAATCGACTCACGGCCGATCCTCCTGCTGCTCCTCCTGCTGCTCCTCACCGCGTGGCTCCTCCCTCTTTAGCATCCGCCCCATCGGTTCCTGTCACACAAGGGCCGGAAGAATGCCGCGCCTACACCGGGGCCGCGCATCTGAATTGCCTCTATGCCTACATCGAGATCCAGCAGGCCAAGACCCAGAGTGAATTGAAGACCCACCAAGACATGCTCGCGCAGTTAAAGGCACAAACTGATCAGCAAGCGTCCGCCACGGCCGACCTGCAGCGAAGATTGGCGGAAAAAGAATCCGCGCAAGTCTCCCCGCCGGTTGCCGTCGTTCCGCCCTATGTCGCCCCCGCCTATCCGGGGTACCTCTACCCAGGCTATCCATATCCGGGGTATCTCTACCCGCGCGTGTATCCGCCCGTGGGGCTCTCGCTCTACTTCGGGGTCCCACTGTACCGGCACGGCTACGGCTTCTACGGCCCGCGGTGGCACCATCGTCATTGAGGCGTGACAGACGAGATCAAGGTGCCGCGTTGCTTGGTCCGCCGCTGAGAATCGGCGAATTCTGGAGCGCGTCCACGGAATCAATCTCTGCAGGCAATGACATAGTTCACGCGCGTCACCGTATTCAACCAGGAATTCAGGGCAAACTGGGGGCGGCCACAACCAATTATCGATGCCGCATCCGGTTCTCATCTGGGTCGCACTTGCTGCCGAGCCATCGCCCCCACTGTCAGATGCCTGAGGTCTCATCCAACCGCTCCGCCACCTCCCTTGAAACGCCGTGGCCGGTGACGATTGTCTCGTTAAGCGTCAGTCGCCCCATTGGGGCCGTAAAAGACGGGCTGAATGGAGAAGGAATATATGCGAAGAGGAAAACTGTTTCTGGCTGCTGGCTTCCTAGCCCTGATCAGTTCAGTGGTGGCCGGCTGCGCATCATCCAGCGATTGCAGAGGCGGTGGCGCGGTATCCAACACGGTTGAGGGTGGCGCAGTCGGGGCTGCGGGCGGAGCAGCGGGCGGAGCCGTAGTCGGTCATCCTGGAAAAGGTGCTGAGGCAGGGGCAGCCGCAGGTGCGGCCTCGGGGCTCGCGAGTAGCGCAATGAGTGGTTGCTAGCTATCAGTCGCAGCCGGGTGCGAGAGGAAGTGGATCAGCCCCTGACACGCTGGCTGGCGCACTCAGAATGAGGACAGGGCAACGTGGAGACGTGCGGTGCGTTGATCGTCCGCGATGATGCCGCAGGCTATGTGTCGTGTGCCGCACCGCGCGAGTGGCTGCGGGCCTGGAAGCTATAGGTCTCGCCATGGCTGAGATAATGAACTCTATCGTCCAGTCCGGCCTCCGTCACTGCGCGCTGAAAGTCTGAGAGTGGCGACCGAAATACGTCGTAATCGTTGTAGTGAATGGGAATGGCCTTCTGCGGATTGATGATCCGCAGGGCCTCAACCCCCTGTTGGCCATCCATCGTCACCATGATCCCGAGGACCCGGGTGCCACCGAGATGCAGGAGTGCCAGATCGATGTCCGGATAGCGTTGGGGGATCTCTTTCAAATCGTCGATCACGAGGGTATCACCCGTGATGTACAGTCGGAACAGGGTGGCAGTCGACGAGGCTTGAAACTCCAAGAGGCTCCCCATCACCTCGGGAAGAACAAAATTCGCCCCCGGAGGTCCGTGGCGTCCCGGCATCGAAGTAATTCGAAGTCTCACGCCGTCTTTCCCCAGCGTCTGGGTCCCCCACGTTTCCAGCCCGGTCGCATTCACGAATCCTCTTTGCCGTAGCTCCTTCACGGCTTCTGGCGTCGTCACAATAGGGACCGCCTTATTCAATTCTCGCTCTGCCACTTGGTCAAAATGATCACCGTGGAAATGCGAGAGCACGACGAGATCAAGTGGGGGAAGATCGTGGATGTCAACCGCCGGATCCGTCAAGCGAATACTCGACATCCCATAGCCGATCGAGACCTGTTCGTGCTTATGAATGAAAGTAGGATCGGTGAGAATGATGAAGCCGCCATAGCGGATGAGGACGGTGGCGTTGCCGATAAAGAAGATGGACCCGGACCGCGTATCGAAGGCATCGTGTGGAGGTACCCGCATATTGGGCAAGTTCCCATAGACCTCGGTCTCTCGCTATCAGCGAGAACCTCAATGCCAAGTCAAACTTCCGGTCTGATGCGGGACGCACCTCTGGGACGATCGAGTGCGGCGTAGCCGGAAACTGGTGTCAGGCAGCAGCTGCGTCCGTGTGCGGAGTCACAGCCCCCCCCCCGGGTCCTCGGTTCGATCAGACAGAACTGAGGCGCAACTCGTCCTCGGAACGCTCTTGCTGTGCCGTTCTGCTGCAGGCACACCTCCTTCCGGCTCATTTCCCGACAGCCTCTTCCGCCGCGCGTCGACAGATCGCTACCGATGGCGCTGCCTGCGCCATCGAGATCTTAAGAGCTAGGCTCGCATAGCGCACACGAAAGGAGGGAGAGATGAGGTGGATTGGGCGGACTTTCACGGCCATCGTGGGGGTAGTTCTGCTGGCGGCGTGTGGCGCGACGGGGGCATCAGATCAGCGCTCAGAGCAGGTCAGGCAGACGAGCGAGCCAATGACCAGTCATGGTACGCCAGAAGCGCGTCTCCTTGGCTTTCTCAACGCCGCGAACAAAGCCGACTTGGAGGGGGGTCGTCTTGCGCAGGATCGAGGGACACGCGAAGCGGTCAAGACCTATGGTCGCCAGATGGAAACGGACCACATGCAGATGCTCCAGGATTCTGAGGCGGCCGCCCACCAGTTGCGACTTCTCCCCGTGATGGGACCTGAGACGCAGCAGCTAGTGGCGGATCAGACGAAGAGGACGCAAGCACTTCAAGCGGCTACCGGCAAGAAATTTGACCAGTTGTATTTGTCGCACGAGGTCGAGACACATCAGCGGGTGCTGCAGACGGCGGCCTCGCTTGCGGGTCACACGCAGGACGCTCAGCTCAAACAACTCGTCGCGAACGCACGCCCCATTCTTGAAGCACATCTCAAAGCGGCGCAGAAGCTGATGGCTGACGAACAGTGACAGCGATGCCGCCAAGCCAGATGACAAGAGAGTTAGCGGCGGCACCGGTGGGAAAGGGAGCGTACCATGGGGAAGCACGAGGAGCAGGAAGATAATAATGGGGTCAATGACGGACCCAACGCCGTCGAAATGCTACGTGAGGATCATCGAAAAGTTCAGGAGCTGTTCGAAGAGTTTGAGAATGCGGATCATCGGTCTCGACCCCGTCTTGCGGAACAAGTGCTCATGGAACTCGAAGTCCATACCAAATTGGAAGAAGGCTTGCTCTATCCCGCTATAAGGGAAGTCGTGAACGAGGAGGCGTTAGTCGACAAGGCCCGAGAAGAGCATCATGTGGCCACGCTCCTGATCAAAGAGTTACGCAAGATGCAGCCACGGGACGAGCGCTACAGTGCCAAGTTTCAGGTGTTAGCCGAGAGCGTGCAGCATCATATCGAAGAAGAGGAATCTCAGCTCCTTCCGCAAATCGAGGAACTCGACATAGATCTCTCTGAGTTGGGGCAAAAGGCACTGGCACAGAAAGAAAAACTAATGGCAAAAGACAGTAGGACCAAGTCGTCGAAGAATTCACGTCGGAACAGGGCGAGCCGGCGCAGAAACCGGAGGGCAGCGTAAGGACGGAAAGGTGCGCCGGAGTTTTACCAGCGTTCTAGTAACAGCCTGATGGCGTCTCCCCGGCGGTGAAACTGCAAGTCGCGGCGGGAGTGGTCACGGCGAGCGCTTTCTTAATATGGAGCGGGAAACGGGATTTGAACCCGCGACCCTCGCCTTGGCAAGGCGATGCTCTACCACTGAGCTATTCCCGCTCGCAAGGATCGTGAGGAGCGGATTGTACTGACCCTGCTGGAACCAAGTCAAGCCGCTGCTCCTCTCCATCAGCGTCCATGGACGACCGCCGCGACCGGCCGATCGACTGCGCCACCGCTATCGGCCTCGACCTGGAGTTCGTCCAAGGTGAGTCGACACATGCGTGCGAATTCCTCCGCCGCTTTTCCGAGGTGTCGATGCGCGAGATGTGCGATACCGACGCCATGCCGGGGGACAGGATCATACAACTCGATAGCCCGCAGCCCTGTCCCTCGCACGCGTTGCCGCACGTACAATTCCGGCAACACCGTCAACCCCGCGCCTTGCTTGACCGCTTCTAAGATGCCTTCCGGGGACGTCATCTCGACCGACACCAGGGGCTTGACCCCGACACCAGCACATTCCGCCTCGATCATGCGCCGCAAACAATAATCGGTCGGCAGCAGCACGAGCGGGAGCTTGCCCAGCTCCCGCATGCGAAGACGCTTGCCGGATCGAAACTGCGGAGGCGCGATCAGCGTCAACGTCTCCGTGAACAACCGACGCACGATCAGGCGCTCATTCGCGACAGGTAAGAGACACACACCCAGGTCCAGCCGATTCGCGGCCAACTCCGCCTCAATGGCCGACGATGGCAACGCCTGTACCTGTAAGTGCACACGCGGAAACCGTTGCTTGAAACGGCAGACAACCGGTGGAACGAGATACGAATTGACGGTCGATACGGCGCCGACAAGCAGTCGTCCGTGCTCGGCTCCGCTCAGTTCCCGAATAGATTGAGCCGCCAATTCCATTTCGCGCAGCACTCGCTCGGCGTGCTCACGAAACATGCGTCCGGCTTCGGTCAGTGCGACATGCCGCCCGAGGCGATCGAAGAGCGGCGCCCCCAACTCTTCCTCCAATGCCGCGATCTGCACTGAAAGGGACGGCTGGGACACGGCGACTTTTTCCGCACCACGCGTGAAACTCCCGCACTCCGCGACGGCGAGAAAATAACGCAACTGCCGCACTTCCATAGCACCCTCCTGTGCCGATCCTTTTATAGGTCAGACCTATTGTTACTATCAAAATAATATATTTGACCTATGCCATACTAGGCCTTACTCTTTTCTTCGTCAAGCCTGGCCAGGGCGAATCCCTAGTCAGCAACGCGCTTAACCAAAGGAGGACATGTATCATGGGGCGAACAGGACAGGTTGTGGCAGGATTGATCGGAGTGGCGGCATTCGTGGCGGGCTGCAGTTCCCCCTCACAACCGACGGCGTCAAAAGCATCGCTCTATGATCGACTCGGCGGCAAGCCGGCGATCACCGCCGTGGTCGATCAATTCGTGACCAACGTCGCGAACGACAATCGCATCAACCAGCGTTTTGCCACGACCGATATCCCGAAGCTGAAAAAGAACCTCGTCGACCAGGTGTGTCAGGCGTCAGGCGGGCCGTGCACGTATACCGGGCGCGACATGAAAACGACCCACGCCGGTATGCGCATCACGAATGCGGATTTTGATGCGTTGGTCGGAGACTTGGTTGCAGCCCTGAATACATTCCAGGTCCCGCAGCCCGAACAGAAGGAGCTGCTCGGGCTGCTGGGGCCAATGCGAAAGGATGTGGTTGAGGTCCCGTAACGCCACGTGCGGGCAGGCGGGCTCACTTGGCCGCCTGCCTACAGTCGTTTCGTACTGTCCAACAACAGAGTGGCCAGGATTCGCAGCCGGCCGAAATACTCGCAGCTCTCTTCCGTCAGATCGGGCAGGAGCAGGTCCAGATCTTCAATGCAGCTTTGCAGGATATCGGCGCGCTGCGGGTCCAACGTGCCTTGCGAGTCGAGAAAGTACACCATGCAACCACTGATCACCGTATCCAGCGTCATCAGCTCGCCTTCATTCGCCCCCGATCCTTTGGGCCACCCGGCATCCCGGTGAGCCTCCCATACGGAGAGCAACTCCTGTCGTAAATCATCACTGCCGGCCATGGTCTCTCTCACCTTACGGGTACAGTCCGCGCGCGAGATGCGCCTGTGCCACGCGGTCGATCCCGTTCATCAAGGCGGCCATCCGCATGGACGTGCGTTGTCGTTCGGCGAATTCCATCGTTCGTTGGAACGCCGACGTGATGATCTCGTGCAGTCGATCTCGGATGTCGGCCGCTTTCCAGAAGAAGCGCTGCGCATCCTGGACCCATTCAAAATATGACACGATGACGCCACCGGAATTCGCCAGGATATCGGGAATGATGAAGACGCCTTTGTCCGTCAGGATACGATCCGCTTCGAGCGTCGTCGGCCCGTTCGCCGCCTCCACGAGAATGCGACACCGCACGTCGCCGGCGTTCTCGGCGGTGATTTGCTCCGATAATGCGGCAGGGATCAAGACCGTGCACTCCAACGCCAACAATTCGGCATTCGTGATCGGTTCTCCGACCTTCATCGACTGGAGCGGTTGCTTGTCTCGCTGATAACGGACGAGCAGTTCCGGGATGCCGAGGCCCTTCGGATTATACAAGCCCCCGTCCTTATCGCTGACCGCAATCACTTTCGCCCCCGACTCATGCAGGATCCGCGCAGTATGCGAGCCGACATTGCCGAACCCCTGGACAGCGACCGTTGCCTGATCAAGCGTGACTTTCACACGGCGCAGGGCCTCGCCGGTGATGTAGACGACACCGCGACCGGTCGCCTCCTCGCGTCCCAGGGAGCCCCCAATAGACAGCGGCTTGCCGGTGACCACGCCTGGAACAGCAAAGCCGACTTGCTGGCTATAGGTGTCCATGATCCATGCCATGACTTGCGCGTCCGTCCCCACGTCGGGGGCCGGCACATCGCGATCGGGACCAATCATGTGGAAAATCTCGGCTGCATAGCGCCGAGTGAGCCGCTGGAGTTCTCCTTTGGAGAGCGTGTCCGGGGAGACCCGGACGCCGCCTTTTGCGCCGCCATACGGCAGTCCAGCCAAGGCACACTTCCAGGTCATCCACATGGCCAGCGCTGCCACTTCCCCCAGATTCACGCCGGGATGATAGCGAATGCCCCCTTTCGACGGTCCCCGCGCCGAATCATGTTGGACGCGGTACCCGGTAAAACATTTTACCGTGCCGTCATCCATCCTGACCGGCACATTGACGATGAGCGAGCGGTCCGGCATTTTCAACCGCTCTCGGAGATTGCCATCCAAGCCCATCATTTGAGCCGCCTGATCGAATTGAGCGACGGCCAAGCGGTACGTCGGGGTGTCGAACTCGTTCATGCGCATCCTTTCTTCATGCAGCTACACCGTGCACGAGGACGGCCGCCGAGTCTCCACACGCTCCGTCCACGTCAAGCCAAAGACACCGGCGAAGTTCGCGGCGAGGCGCTCGCGGACGCGGAACAGATCAACAGGGCGGCCGACGACTTCGGCCATCGAGGTGACACGACAGGCTTCAATCCCGCACGGCACGATCTGGGCAAACGGCGTCAAATCCATTGCGACGTTCAGCGCAAACCCGTGCATCGTGATCCCGCGCTCGATCTTCACGCCCATGGCAGCGATTTTCGCGAAGGATCCGCCGTCAATCCACACCCCCGTCAGCTTGTCCCGGCGCACCGCCGCAATGCCCCATTCTGCCAGGGTCCGGATGATGACATCTTCAAGCATGCGCATGTACGTTTTCGGCCCCATGCAAAAGCGCTGCAGACGCAGAATCGGGTAGCCGACGATTTGGCCCGGGCCATGGTACGTGATCGAGCCACCCCGTTCCACGTGGTACACGGGGAAGCCGGCTTCCTGCAGGAGACTTTGATCGCCCCCCCAATGACGCGCGTCACCGCGGCGGCCGACGGTAAAGACCGGCTCGTGCTCGAGCAGCAGCAACGTATCGGGACATCGATCGTTCGCGCGATCCTCCAGCAGTTGCCGCTGAAGCCGCCAGGCCTCATGGTACGGCATGCGATCGTGCAACTGAAGGGACGCTCGCCGCATCTCTCGCCTTACGGAGCGTACGCGGCAAACGGATCGCGGGGAAGCGCAATCGTCGCCTGACCATTCTTGCCGTGGACCGTCAACTGCGCGGGCAGCGGATCGCCGCCCTTCAAGAACGCATGCCAAAAGTCCCCCATATTGTGAATCTGCATCCCGTCGACTCCCGTGATGACGTCGCCAGATTGGAGTCCGACCGTTGCGGCGAGTTTCTGCGGTTCCACCTGTGCCGCGAGGACGCCTCGATCGACTTCCAATGCAAAGCTCGCCACGATACTGGGGGTCACCGTCAACGGGACGAATCCCAGATCGGGACGCATGACGCTACCGCGGACCAGCAGGGATTGAATGTGCGGGTAAGCCGCATCGATGGAGATCGCATAGCTGATGGCCTGTGCAGAGGGAGCCACCGCGACGTTCAAGCCCACCACACGACCTGACAGGTCGACGAGCGGACCGCCGCTGCTGCCCGGGTTGATCGCGGCATCGGTCTGAATGAGGTCGTACAGGCTTTCGCCATTAGGCGCTACAATCGCGCGATCCAATGCGCTGACGACCCCGACCGTCACCGTGGACCCGCCTTTCAATGCAAACGGATTGCCGATGGCGACGACCGTTTCGCCGATTTCTAGTGTCGCGGAGCGCCCGAGTTTTGCCGCGACCAAATCACGAGCTTGAATCTTGATCAGTGCGAGGTCGAGCAAGAAGTCGCGCCCCACGACACGCCCGGGGGTCAGGCGGCCGTTCGGCAGTCCCACGACCACGCTCTTCACGCTCTCCACCAGATGGTTGTTCGTCAGGATGTATCCGTGTTCGTCAATGATGACACCGGAACCGGACCCCGCGGTCGGATGCATCGACGGAGCAGTGGAGGGAATGCGTGTCATCACCGTCACGACCGACGGTTTGACAGCCGACACCACGGCGGGAACGGAAAGGCCCTTGGGCACGTCTTCACGTTGAGCCACATCCGGTTGACCGGCCGCGTCCCGAGCGGAGGACAGCACGATGACAAGCAGCGCCACCACCGCTAAGGAAGGGGGAAGAAGACGCAACGGCTTCACGTTCGTCACAGCGTGAGATGTTTGTGCTCGGCGGCAGCATTCTACAGAAAGGTCGGTGGTGTCGCCAGTGTCGAGGCATGGAATGCGTCGTCTCGTATTCTCACTGGGATCGGCACTTCACCGACAATGATCCACTCGCTGCCCTTCATGGCCTCACATCGGCAGCCACGAACCGAGGGCCAAGCACTGCCGCGATATGCGGCCGCGTGCGAGACAACACAAGGCTCGACGCCCAGCCTGTCCAAGGAAAGACATCACGTCCGCGGGAAACACAGAGCGGGGGAACTGATTCAGGGGACCGGCTCGCCGGTCCCCTGCGCTCAGTCTTTGATGGCAGCGAACATCTGCTTGACTTCAGGCGTCTTCAATTTCTTGAGCGCCTTGGCTTCGATCTGTCGGATACGCTCCCGCGTGACCGACAAATTCTGGCCGACTTGCTCCAGCGTCAACGCCTCGTCCTGGCCGATCCCAAACCGCATGCGAATGACCGTCTGTTCGCGCGGCGTCAACGCACTGAGAATCCGATCCAGTTCTCGCGTCAATTCTGTACGATGCACGTGCGAATCCGGCGTCACGGCGTTGCGGTCGGCAATCAATTCCCCGAACAGCGTTTCACCATCCCCGACGGGATTTTCCAGCGACACCGGTTCCTGAAAGACCTGTAAGGTGTCCTGGATCTTGTCCGGGTGCACCTGCAACGCGTTGCCGATTTCCTCGGCGCGTGGCTCACGCCCGTACTGCTGCGCCAGCCGACGCGTGGTTCG
Organism: Nitrospira sp. Vd2; assembly: GCF_979581665.1. Taxonomy (NCBI): domain Bacteria; kingdom Pseudomonadati; phylum Nitrospirota; class Nitrospiria; order Nitrospirales; family Nitrospiraceae; genus Nitrospira; species Nitrospira sp. Vd2. Next base: position 89,135 of record NZ_CEFZSK010000040.1, read on the forward strand.
GACGATGCGATGAGACGACTCGGTCATGTGCACCGGGATCCGAATCGTGCGCGACTGATCAGCCAGCGCTCGGGTGATCCCTTGTCGGACCCACCACGTCGCATAGGTGCTGAACTTGAATCCCTTCCGGTATTGATACCGTTCAGCCGCCTTCATCAACCCGATATTGCCCTCCTGAATCAAATCCAGGAGCCCAAGCCCCTTCCCGTTGTAATGCTTGGCAATATCGACCACGAGGCGCAGGTTGCATCGCACAAGCTCGTCCTTGGCCTGTTCCAGCACCGCCCGAGCCTTCCGGACCCGCTCCCCTGCCCGCGACAGGTGCTTCTCGCGGTAGCCACCGGCTCGCTGCTGCCGAGCCTCCTTGATCAGTGTGGCCAGAAGGCGCTCCGCATGGTCCAATGCTGTGGCAGAAAAGCCGCTCAAGTGACGGATCTCGTTGAGCTTCTGCACGGCATCCACAACCACCTCATCCTTCCGCATCCGGCCGGCCATCGTCACAGCCTCCCGCAATGCGGCCCGAATCGCCCGAGTTCCTTGGTCAATTCGCTTGGCCAGCGCCACCTCTTCATCTCGTGTCAACAGCGGTCGCTCCCCAAACGAGCGAAAATACAGGGACTCGAGCGCAAACGACTCATCTTCGACCTTCTCTTTCTGGGCCGCAGCCGGGGTTTCAGGAGCCTCGACCTCCTCGCTTTCGGCCGACTCTCGCTCGATTAGCTCCAGAATGTCGCTGGCTTCTGAATCGTCAGCCTCAGGGTCCAACACGACCGGCTCTTCCTGCTCAAACTCGAGTTGTTCTTCTTTTCGCATGGTATATCCTTAGTTGTCCGCCCTTCGAAGGCGGAAGCCTCCTTACCCCTTTAGAGACTCCTCTCCCTCAAAAGGATTCAAGACCGATGCCACCGTCAGACGAGGTAAGACTCAGGCGTAGGAAATCAAGCGAGCGTCAGTCGCTCTTCTGCAGGTGCTTGAGAAGCGGGGTAATGATATCGATCGGGACCGGGAAAATCGTCGTACTATTCTTTTCGGCGGCGATCTCCACTAGCGTCTGGAGGTAGCGAAGTTGGAGTGCGACCGGGTTTTGCCCCATGACGGTCGCCGCGTCCGCCAGACGCTGAGCCGCCTGGAATTCGCCCTCCGCGTGGATGATCTTGGACCGGCGCTCTCGCTCGGCCTCTGCCTGTCTCGCAATCGCCCGCTGCATCTCCTGGGGCAGGTCGACATTTTTCACCTCGACAGCGGACACCTTGACACCCCAGGGCTCCGTCTGCTCGTCCAGAATCCGCTGGAGCTCCGTATTGATCTCCTCGCGTTTCGCCAGGAGATCATCGAGCTGACTCTGCCCGAGGACGCTGCGCAACGTCGTCTGCGCCATCATCGACGTCGCATAGAGATAGTCTTCCACTTCGACGATCGCCTTCTGCTGATCGACCACCCGAAAATAGATCACCGCATTCACTTTTACGGAGACGTTATCTTTTGTAATGACGTCCTGCGACGGCACGTCCATCGCCACCGTGCGGAGACTGACGCGCACGAGCTTATCGATGAATGGAATGATCACGATCACGCCCGGCCCATTTCCGCCCACCACCCCGCGCGCCAGACGTCCCCACCGGAAAATCACCGCACGCTCGTACTCACGAAGCACATGAAAGCCCATCCCGATGATGACGGCGGCGAGCAGCACGAGGATCATAGGGCTGAAGAGAAGGCTCATCACATCGCTCCTTTTTTGGACGCCGCTCGCACGAAGACTTTCAGGCCTTCGACGCGGGTCACCTCGACGGCATCGCCGGGCGCAACCGGGTGATCGCTCACGGCCTCCCATAATTCTCCGCGCACGAGGATCGTCCCGTGCGGGCTCAAGGCCGTCTTCGCTACGCCGACCAATCCGACCATCCCTTCGCGTCCCGTCACCGGTTGTCGTCGCATCGCTCGTACGCCCATGCCGACAATCGTGAGCGAGAACAAGGCCGCCAGTAACACGACTGGCAGGATGACGGCCCACGACAGTTGAAGGTATGGCGCGTCGGTTTTGATCAACATCAAGGAACCCAACAGCATGGACGTGACGCCCCCGATGGCGAGCAAGCCGTAGCTGGTCACCGTCGCCTCCAACACGAAGAACACGACGCCGAGCAGCAAGAGCAGGACGCCCGCATAGTTCACCGGCAACGATTGGAGTGCGTAGAACCCAAGAATGAGGCTGATCGCGCCCACCACCCCGGGAAGGATAGCCCCGGGATTGTACAGCTCCGCCAGCAGCCCGATCGTGCCGATCGTCATCAGCAGATAGGCGATGTTCGGATCGCTGACCGCCTGGAGCCACTCCAATCGCCAACCCATCGCAAAGTCGACCACCTCGGCTTGTTTGGTGTCCAACACGACGGTTCGCTGCCCGAGCACGACTCTCCGGCCATCGAGTTTGCCGAGCAGGGCGGTGAGATCATCCGCGACGAGATCGATGATCTTCAGGTTGAGCGCTTCCCGTTCCGTGGCCGACACGCTTTTCCGCACGGCGTCTTCGGCCCAGGCAACGTTTCGGCCACGCTGCTCCGCGATGGATTTGATATAGGCGATGGAATCGTTCTCCACCTTCTCTTTCATCGTCTTGTCCATTTCGCCGCCCATCGCGACGGGATGTGCCGCGCCGATATTCGTGCCCGGCGCCATGGCGGCGACGTGCGCAGCCATCGTGATGAAGACGCCGGCGGACGCCGCTCGCCCCCCGGAGGGAGCCACATACACAATGACTGGAATCAGCGAGCCGGTGAATTCTTTGATGATGAGCCGCATGGATGTATCCAGTCCGCCCGGCGTATCAAGGCGCAGAATGAAAGCTTGCGCATGCTTGCTGTCGGCGAAGAGTAGCGCATCATGGACATACTCGGCGGCGACTGGATTGATGACGCCATCGTACTTTGCCACGACGATTGGTCCGGCGGCGTCTACTGACTCGGCCGTCGCGCACACGCAAGCCGCGAGAACGATCGATTCGATGGCGACCGATCGGGCGAGTCGCATCAACCGCGTACGTAATTCATGGCACATGGCCGATTCGATCTTACGGACGGCCGAACGAGCCTGTCAAGGAACGGAACCACTGCGGGGCCGCGTGTTGCAAAGCCGTGAAGCCTTCTCCTAGAATGCCTGCATGGTCTTTCAAAACGGTGATCGGATTCACCTCATCGATGAGAGTGGCCGGCAGTACGCGGTGACATTGAAAGCCGGTGAAATCCATCAGCATAGCGGGGATACGATCCCCCACGATGCATTGATTGGCCGTCCGGACGGCTCGCTGGTGACGCTGTCCCGAGGGAAGCGGATGCTGGCTGTCCGCCCAACGTTCGGCGACTACGTCCTGAAGATGCCACGCGGTGCCCAGGTCCTCTATCCAAAGGACCTCGCGCTGATGACCATGTGGGCCGACATCTATCCCGGGGCGAGAGTCCTAGAAGCGGGGACGGGCTCGGGTGCCCTCACGATGGCCCTGCTCCGTGCCGTCGGTCCTCACGGGCATGTCGTGACGTATGAAACACGCGACGATTTCGCACGCACCGCACGCAAGAATATCGAACGCTACCTCGGGCCACTCTCTACCGTCACGTTCAAGCCACATGACGTCTACGCCGGCATCCCGGCCGAGGACTGTCAGCCGCCGTTCGATCGCATCATCCTCGATCTACCTGAGCCATGGCGCGTTGTTCCGCATGCGGCTGCGGCCCTTCGATCCGGCGGCATCTACCTGAGTTTCGTTCCGACGATCCCGCAAGTGATGCAAACCGTTTCCGCGCTGGAGCACGAAACGGTCTTCGCCCTGATCCACACGTTTGAAACCCTGCTGCGCACGTGGAACATTCAGGGACGGAGCGTTCGGCCCGATCATCGCATGGTCGCCCATTCGGGCTTTATCACGGTCGCCCGAAAAGTAGAGCCCGGTCTGTGGCGGCCGCGCAGGCGTGAGATCAACACCGAGGGGCCTGCGGGACCACGCGGTGATGGGGACAAGGCCGCCACCGAGGAGGACGGATGCGTTTAGCCGGCAAAGTCGCATTGATTACGGGAGCCAGCGCCGGCATCGGCGAGGCCATCGCCAACGCGTTTGCCGCTGAAGGAGCGGCTGTCGTCATCACGGGTCGACGCAAGGACCAACTCGAGCGCGTCGCCGCGAACATTGAACGGGCCAACGGAAAAGCCACTCCGGTGGCGGGGAGCGTCACCGATGAAACGCACGTCCGGGCAGCCGTCGACCAGTGCGTGCGCACGTTCGGGACGCTGAACATTCTGGTCAACAATGCCGCGATCGGGGCCTTCGGGCGCGTCCTGCACGAGATCGACGATGCGACATGGCATGAATTGTTGGATGTGAATCTGACCGGAGTGTTTCGAATGACCCGGGCGGCCGTCCCCGTGATGCTGAAGGCCGGGGGCGGCGCCATCATCAATATTTCATCGGTCGGCGGCTTGATCGGCTTTTGGGGTAGCGCCGGATACGGGACGACGAAGGGCGGACTCGAACTCTTCACCCGCTGCGTCGCCATGGATTATGCCGCTCACGGCATCCGGTGCAATTCCGTCTGCCCCGGGTTGATCGATACGCCGATGGCAGCCCCCCTGCTCAACGATCCGGAGATGAAAGCGCAAGCCCTCGCCGCCTACCCGATCAACCGAGTCGGGACGCCCGAAGAAGTTGCGAAGATGGTCGTCTATCTCGCCTCCGACGACGCGTCTTGGGTGACGGGCAGCTCCTTTACGATCGATGGAGGCCTGACCGCCCACTAGTCACCCCGCTTCTCGCGCCCGACCATCGACCTGATGGAAATCAACGCCCACACGAAACTCTGTGGAGTCATCGGCAACCCCGTTGAACACTCGCTCTCCCCGGCGATCCACAACGCCGCGTTCCAGAAGCTCGGGTTGAATTTCGTCTATCTCGCGTTTCGGGTCGAGGACGTCGCTGGCGCGATGCGGGGCGTTCGAGCCCTCGGCAACGTCCGGGGGCTCAGTGTCACGATTCCGCATAAAGTCGCGGTCATTCCTCACCTCGATCGGGTCGAACCAACAGCTCGACATATCGGTTCGGTCAATACGATTGTGGTCGAGAACGGCGAACTGACTGGGTACAACACGGATGCGTCCGGGGCGCTTCGCGCCCTGACGGACGCCGGCGTCGTCTTGGAGGGCCGCCGGGTGGTGATCCTTGGCTCGGGGGGCGCGGCGCGGGCGATTGCGTTTGCCTTTTACAATACCGGTCTCGAACGCCTGACGATCCTGGGTATCGACGAAGCGGAACGCTGCGGTCTCATCCGGGATCTCCGGGAGAAGACCGCCTTGACGGTCGACGAGGGGCCGCTCGATGAGGAACGTCTTCATCGGACACTGCCCGAGGCTCACGTGCTGCTCCAGTGCACGCCAATCGGCATGTCTCCCAAGACAGAAGAAACCGCCGTCCCCGCCGCTCTCCTTCATCAGGCCCTCACGGTCATGGACATTGTCTACAACCCGCTCGAGACGCGTCTCCTCCGGGAAGCGAAAGCCGCCGGCTGTAAGACGATCCGCGGACTGGAGATGTTCTTAAACCAGGCCGTGGCGCAGTTCGAGCTGTGGACCGGACATCAGGCGCCCGCTGACGTCATGCGCACCGTGCTAGAGTCCCGATTCGCATGAACATCGTCCTGATCGGGTACCGTGGGACAGGGAAGAGCACGGTGGCGAAGGTGCTCGCGGCACGATTGGGCCGGGAGGCCGTTTCCACCGACGCGCTGGTCGTCGAGCGTGCCAACCTGTCCATTCCTGAGATCGTGCAGCAACACGGCTGGGAGTATTTCCGAGACCTTGAGAGTCAGGTCTGCAAGGACCTGAGCGGAAAGGATGGTCTGGTCATCGATACGGGCGGCGGAGCCGTCCTCCGCCCAGAGAATGTGGCGGCCCTGAAGACCAACGGCCGCCTCTTTTGGTTGACGGCGGACGTCAGCACGATCCAAGCCCGGATCGGTCGGGATCGTCAACGACCGTCCCTCACTGGAACGAAATCCTTCATTGAGGAAATCGCGGAGGTTCTGGCTGAGCGTCGGCCCACCTATGAGGCGGCTGCCGACCATACCGTTGCCACTGATTCCCTATCCGTTCCTGCCGTCGCCGAGGCGATCTTGGCCCAACTGTAAGGTTATCGGCGATTGATCTACCTACCATCCCGTGCTATCCTTCAAGTGCTGTCCTTCGCGTTGGGCCACGCGATGGAGAGCAAGGTAGGATGGCCCAGATTCGATGTTGCCTTGCGAGAGGAAGCTGTCCGGAAAAGCGCAAGTGATTTGTGATAGTGCGGTGAGTAGGCGACCTGCCGTTCTCTCCTTCGCCTTTCCAATCCCTCTTCTCAAGACAATATCAGAGCAGTGAGGAGGTCAGTCGTGGGTACCAAATTGTATGTGGGCAGCCTTCCCTATTCCACCACCGAACAGCAGCTCAGCGAACTGTTCGCCCAATATGGGACGGTGCAGTCGGCCAAGGTGATCACCGACCGCTACACCGGGCAGTCACGGGGGTTCGGCTTTGTCGAAATGTCAACCGGCGAGGAAGCCCAGAAAGCCATTGCCGCGCTCAACGGCTCGCAGTTGGGCGGACGAACACTCGTCGTGAATGAAGCCCGCCCACAGGAGAAGCGACCCTTTGGTGGCGGAGGAGGAGGCGGCGGCGAAGGACGGGACCGCTGGTAACGGCAACATACGAATCGATCAAAGGCCGCTGTTTCACAGCGGCCTTTTTCTTTTGTGCCTCGCCGACCTTGACAAGCGTTTCTGCCGAGTGCTTGTAATAACCCTGTGCGCCCGTAGCTCAGTTGGATAGAGCGTCGGGCTTCGAACCCGCAGGTCGCAGGTTCAATTCCTGCCGGGCGCACCATCTAGCCGCTAATCTACCAATCCAGTCCTTGTCAGCGCACCCGGTGGCTGCCACATACCTGACGGAGCATTGCAAGAACAGCCTACGCGCGGCTACCTTTCGGTCCCATTGTTAGCGCATTCGATCAGGGCGCACAGTGCCCGGGTGAAGCACTTCACTCTCTACGTCACCCTGGTCCTGCTCTTTCTCGGACCCATGCTCGGCCTAGCACTGTTGGTTTACGATGTCATGATTGAGCGGTACCGAGCCAGGCGAGACACCCTACCAGAGGAAACGGTGCCGGCCTCGGAGCCGCCTTCAACGTCGAGACAGCGCCCGGCAGCCTGAGTTGGCGCTGTCCGTGTTCTCTGCGTGAACGATAGCCGAGCAGGGACGACCAGAAGTTCCGCGTCTTCAGCGGTATCGGTCTACCTCGGTCTCGTTAAACAGGTTCTTCCTTACACGGAGAGCAGCTTCAACCGCCGGCGACTCCAAGGCTCCTGTCCGTCTTCGAGCCACCCGCAGCCGGACAGCACGATGCATGATCACGCCGTGCCTGTTTCCACATCCACACCGGGACCCGTTGCCTTCTTTTCTAATCGCACCGGGACTCGCAGACGAACCTGCGTCCCGTGACGTGGGACCGACGTCACCTGGAATTGACCGCCAATACTCCCCACGCGCTCGTTGATACTGAACAGCCCCAGCCCACCCGCCTTGGATGGTGTCCGCGGCGCAGTGAGTCAAAACCCTTTCCGTAATCTTCCACGAGGACGTCCACATGATTGTCGTATCGGTCAATCGTCATTGTCGCCTCACGAGTGTCGGCATGCTTGATCACGTTCCACAATAATTCTTGCACCGCCCGATACACGATGATGACGATATCGTGCTCGACGACTTGGGGCACGCCGTGTTCGGCAATGGTCACCGTCAGTCCATGAGCTCGCATCTTCTCCGCCACCCAGGCCAAGGCCGCCGTCAAATCATCTTCATCCCCAAGCAGCGGGGGCTGCAGATCGAGCGTCAACGTCCGGGCCGACTCGAGCGCTTGGTCGAGGAGGTGCTTCACTTCGATCAGCGCAAGCCACGACTTTTTGAAGTCCCTCTTCCGCTGAATCCGTTCGAGTTTCATCTTCGAGAAGAGGAGTAACTGCGCGAGGTTGTCATGGACGGCCTGCGCCAAGCGTTTCCGCTCACGATCCTCCGTCACACTCAACTCGACCGTCGCCGCCTGCAACTGCGCCTTTTTCGCCTCCAAATCGCGTGACCGCGCTCTCACTTCGTCCGAGAGGCGGTCGACCATTGTGTGAAGCACGTTTTGCTCTTTCACCTGTGCGGTGACATCATGGCAGACCGCCAATAGCGCCGGACGATCGTCGAACATCATGGCATGGGCGGTGATATCGACAAACACGAGCGTGCCGTCTCGCTTGTAATGCCGCCAAATCCCGTAGTCCCACACCGGCTTCCCGGCCGCCTCGCTCATGGCGTTCACCAGAGGCACTCGATCCTCCGGTGGACGAATATCCATGATCGTCATCGTGAGAAACTCTTCGCGGGAGTACCCGTAATGCCGGACCGCGGCCTCGTTGACATCCAGATAGCGGAGCGTCTGCGGATCGACCACGGCGGTCGGAACCGGATTCCGCTCAAACAAGCTGCGTGCGTGTGCCTCGGCTTCGCGCAGTGCGCCTTCGATTCGTCTTCGTTCTCGAACCTCCTCCCCCAGGTCCCATGACCGGCGAGTCAGCTGCTCAATGAGCCGCCGACGGCTGTCGGTGAGCAGCATGACTGCCATGGACACCAGCACGAAAAAGACCACGAGGACGACGTCCTGAGGATTGTGGACTTCAAATGACAAACGAGGCGGCAGCAGGAAATACCAGGCGCCTAGCGCGCCCAGACCTAACGCAACCGCCCCCGGCCCGAGACCCCCGAGCCATGTGCTGACGATCACGGCGGCCAACAAAATGAAAAAGGTAGCTCGGTTGGAAAGAGGATCCAGGTAGTACGCAATGGCCAACGCGAAGGTCACACACGCGATGGCGTTTCCATGACGGAGAAGCGAGGGAGGAGGGACTCGCATGATGGTCTGCTGCCGACGCGGCAGAGGCACAACCTTACACCGAGGGACGGTGGTCGCGCTACAGGAATGTGGTCGGCGAGTCACTACAATGACCTACAGCGTGTACCCTTGCACCGGGACGATCCGCGGTAGCGAGCCCGCAATCGTTGGACCGTGGAGAGCGGCCCCTTTCACGGGCGGTCGGGTGCGCACCTCCCGCTGCAGCGTGCGGCGGGATTGTTCGTAGTTATGCGGGACGGTAGGCGCGTCATACTTAAGTGTAATTGCCAACTGACGCCTCAGCACCCATAGTACATCCCAACCTCTTTCTCTACGGACAATAATGCCTCGACTTCTGACCCTTACACTGGCTCCTCTTCTCCCCTTCGTTTTTGCCGCCTGCACCTCTGTCGGTAATCTCGGGATTGTAACGAGGCCTTCCGCGAACAATGCAGAGATGCTCAGATCAGGCGTCGCCTTTGAAGAACTTGGTCCAGCAGAAGGCACGGCCTGCCGCCATTTTGTCATCGCCGTCGTTCCGTTTGGCAATTCGAGCTTTTCGAAGGCGGTGGAAAAGGCCCTGGCCGAAAAGGGAGGCGACGCGCTCATCAATGTGACTGTCACCAGTAGCCTGTATGGATTTGTCCCGATCTACAATGTCTATAGCTTCACGTGCACCACGGTGAATGGCATCGCGGTAAAATTTAAATGAAATTCCCACCCTTGTTCTGATGTCAGTTCAACCCCGGAGGATCTCCATGTTAGTTCATGCCTCCCACACTGCTCGCCTCGTTATCACCTCTCTGCTGCTGATCACCGCTATTGATGGATGTGGCACGAAACACGTTGCGGTGGAACCATCGGTCCTGACCTCGCTTGCCCAGTCCAAACTGGCTGTCATTCATTATGATCCCGAACCGTTCATGATCTGGACCGGTGAGCAAAAGGCGCGCAGCATCGCGCTCGGGCTGTTGTTTGGGATGATTGGCGGCGCGATCGACGGCGGGCTGCAGATGGCTGACGCGAAAGAAGCGGGAGCCCAGTTCATTTCGCAAACACAATTGATCGATCCAATTCGACAAGTTCAATCGCGGTTCTTGCCAGCCTGGTCCAAAGAACTCGGTCTCGATACGCTGCCCCCCTCACAACTGGCGGACGATGATGATGTGGATGCTCTTAAGAAGCAGATCGGCAGTGGCTATGTCTTAGACTTCAAGACAGAAGGTTGGATGATTCAAATAATGCCACGGATGTCTTTCGCCAGCGAACTTCCTGGGTATCGGACCGTGTATGCGGCTCGAGTTCGGCTCATTCACCTCGATGACGAAAGCGTAGTGTGGCAGGAGACCTGCGAATTCGACAGAAATAGTTCGCTCACGCCGATCCTGAAAAGAGCCGATCTTGATGGCACCGACAACGGAGAAGCCGCTAAAGCTTCTCTCCACACGCTCGCGACAAACTGCGCCGACTATCTATGGCGGCGGTTTTTTCAACGAGCCACCGGACCCGACACACAGGAACCAGTACAGGGCACCACCGTCTTCAGTCGATAACATCACAACTTCAAGTACTCTACCGTGCGATCCTCGCATCGATTGCGCAACATCGTCCAGGCCAACGGTAGGATTCGTGCGCGGCGCTTCTGGGGTTGGTTCCCATCGGCGGTGCGGATGATGTCTACCCAAGCAGCTTGTGGATGGTCGACTCCGCGCCGCACGACGCCAGCCAGCACGTAGAGGATTGCTGCGCTGAGCGACGTCGAACGCCGCCTAATCTACCGGGCGGTTACCGTCACCGCACCAGGCCGCGATTCTCACTTCGTCGCTACTCTTGCGCCATCCGGCTCACGATCGCGCCGAGGTCCTTTGGATACAACACAATTTCAATCCGCCGGTTCTGGGCTCGCCCCTCTTCTGTGTTGTTCGTCGCCTCGGGTCGCGTATCGGCATAGCCGCCAGCCGATATCGCCTCGCGCGGCACCCCGCCTTGCTCCAGAAGATAGCGAATGACGGACGTAGCTCGCGCCGTCGACAGCTCCCAATTCGTCGGGAACCGGTCTTTGATCTTCGGACCAATCGGCACGTTGTCGGTATGGCCTTCGATCCGGATTTGCTTGTCGTTGATGTGCTTCAAGACATCGCTGACCTGCTTGAGCACTTTCAAGCCCGCTGGCTTGATGTCCGCGCTCCCAGAATCAAACAGGACTTTCTCGACCATGTTGATCGTAAGCTGATCGCGGACCTGCTTGATGGTGATATTGCCTTTGGCGATTTCGTCCTGGAGCGATCGCGAGAGGTCTTCCTGGGTTTTCCTCAACCGCTCGATCTCGGTCTCCTTGGCTGCACGCTCCTGCTCGACACGATGGCGCTCGGCCTCTTCCGTCTGTGCGCGGTCCCGCACACGATTGAGTTGCTCCTGAAGCCGATTGTGCTCGTCGCGGAGCCGCTGCAGTTCTTCGTCACGCTGCGAGAGGGTGGAATTGAGGCTGGCAAGCTTCGGCTCAGCCGCCTGGACGATCTCCTGTAAGTGTTGCAGATCACCGGCCAGCCGGTCTCGCTCCTGCCGTAATTGCTCGGCCTGGGTATCCAGACTGTCGGCCTGTGCTTGCAACGCGCTCGCCTGTTGCCGTTGTCGATCGACGTCGGCGGCCATCCCGGCGATCTGCTTCTTGAGCGCATCGCGTTCGGCCGCCGCTTGCTGCAGTACCTGCTCCTTGGCCGCTAGCTCCTTCGTCAATTCTTCCGCACGGCGCGCTTGATTTTCCAGTTCACGCACCTGCTTGCCGCGTTGCTCAAGTTGAGTTCGAAGGTCGGCCATGTCCTTGTCCAGCGCTCGCGCACGCTCAGCGTCGCGTGTTAGCTCGTCACCGCGGCGTTGAAGCGCCGCCACTTGGTCTTGCGCGGCATTTAGCGCAGTCTGGAGCCGTTGCCGCTCTTCGCCCAGTTGCCCCGCGCGCTGCCGCTCCGCCGCCAACTGCGTGTTGAGTTCCTCGCCGCTGCGCTGTGCGTCACCGAGTGCCGCAGCCAGACGCTCCCGCTCACGCTGCAGATCATTCTCACGTCCCTCGGAGGCCGCGGCAGCCTGCTGGGCCGACGCCAGATCGCGCTGGAGCCGCTCCAGGCGCTGCTTCAACTGATCCTCCGCAGCGCGCAACTTGTCACGCTCCTCGGCAACCGCTGAATGGGTCTGACCGAGTGCGGCATGTTGGTCGCGCAACTGCTGAAGCTCTTCGGCCGTTTGCCGCCCCGACTCTCGTGACCTTTCAAGCGCGTTCTGAGTAGCGGCGTGGGCCTGTTGAAGGTCGGCATGCTCCCGTCGCAATCGCTCGAGTTCGTCACCGGCCTTCCGACCTGATTCGCGGGCGTCCGCCAAGGCGCGTTCCGTTGAGATCCGTGCCTGTTCGGCCTGCTCGAGCGCGCGCCTTGCCGACTCCTCGGCAGCTTGAGCCTTCTGACGCTGGGCCTCGGCATCCGCCGCTGCTTGCTTCTTCAACTCTTCCAGCGCCTGTTGCGTGAAGAGCTGCTCCTGCTGCGCCTGCACCCGCTCCTGCTGCGCCTGGGCCAACTGATCGGCTAGCGCATCCTTTTCCTTCCGAGCGGCCTCCCGCTCTTTCTTCGCCTCATTGAGAAGGTTCGCGAGTTCCTCTCGGCTTGCCTCGTGTTGCGTCGCTTCCGCCTCTGCGCGCTTCTTCGCCTGCTCCAGCTCAGCCGCCGTTTTCTTACGGGCTTTTTTCGCCTCTTGAAGCTCGGCAAGTGTCTGCGTATGCGTCGCGGTACTGACGCATCCGACCATCAACGCCGCCATGACGACAACCGTGCAAAGCGTGACTTTCATGTCATCCTCCCTGTAGGCATGGCACCTGCGGGTGTGGGACGGTCCAGCATGGCGCAGGCACTCGGACAACCATGGAAAACCGGCGTCAGTATGGGCGGGGTCGGTCGAGCGGTCAATACGGTGAAGCCTCTACTCCAGACCGACAAAAACAGTTGCGCGCCGCTTACTGCGCGTGGGTTAAGGGCCGAAGCGGATGCCAAAGAGCAGGGACACGCTCGTGTGGTCGGGTTGGAGGGACGGCTCAAGATCGATGTTGTGCAGGTTGACAATTAACGTGCCGGCCAGCGCCAATTTTCCAGTGACGGGGAATTCGGCGGTGAGGCCCAAGGGAATGTACCAACTCGTGTCGTTCCGATCGATGCGCCCCGGTCCGCTGCCGCGATCCAGGTCTGCGTGCACCAATCCGAAACCGGCGAAGGGGACGAGATTCAGCGTGGCCATGCGGAAGTGATAGCGACCGACGCCCGCGATGGCGATTTGGGTCAGATCGCCAATCGGTGAAAGCAGCACCATGGGACCGATGGAAAAGGCGCGGTCGACATAGTAGTCGGCATTCAATCCCAACGTGAAGACCGTTCCATTCACTGTGCCGCTCGTGAAGCCGAGGTCCGTGCCGAAGCCCCAGCGGCTCTGACTGTCCTGTGCCGACACGGTCCCTACCGCTACGGTCAGCATCGCTATGAAGGCCATGATCGTGCTGAATCGCATCGGCCTGTCCCGCATACCACCTCCTGAAGACCGCCTAAGGGTACGACGAGCCGCGCACTGTACCACATGAATCGGTAGCCAACAACCGATCGACCGCGCCGGGACACCGTTGTGCCCAACGATGGCCTCACGTATGCTGACACTCACGGTATACGCCATGGCACTCTCGCCCGATGCGGCCGCGACGCTCCTCTACGATGCCATCGCGCCATCCTTGTCCGTCCAGGCCCTGCGTGAGTACGGTCTCGATCCCTCGCATGACGCGGCGATCGAACTCCTTCGGGAAATTCTCGCGCTGGACCTCTACTGGGCGGAATCGGCCGTAACGGCCGCACTACGGAAGGACGCCGGACCGGTGATCGGGCGATTAGAGCGTCTCGTGGCAGCGCGCTGCTCGTCGCTGAACCGACCGGGTGAAAATCCAACGGTGTGGCTCGAAGCGGTCAGAGCGCGCGCGGACGCCTATGCCCGTGTGGTTCAGCAGGGCGGAGAGCCGATTGCCGTGTTTCAAGAAGCCGCCGAGCACCTCGAATCCCGCGGCATTCTTGGTCGTGAGGGGCGGCCGGCATTTCTCGCCTTCTGCATCGACTTCGTTCCTGTCGAGCAATTTGGAGAACTCGTCGAAGGCCTCGAGGTGACAGGCGGGTAGACATGCTAGAGATAGCGACGATCAAGCACCTGCCCGGCCGCATCGAGCTCGTAGAGTAACGGCGCCCCGGTCGGGATGTTCAATTCGAGCACCGCCTCCTTCGTCAAACGATCCAAGTGCATGACGAGCGCGCGAAGGCTGTTCCCGTGCGCGGCGATGAGGATCGTCTCGCCCCTCAAGACATAGGGTTCAATGACGCGACGATAATACGGGAGAACCCGCTCCGCCGTGTCCTTCAAACTTTCCCCACCCGGTGGGCGGACGTCGTAGCTGCGGCGCCAAATTTTGACTTGCTGCTCTCCGTACTTCTCTGCGGTCTCGGCTTTGTTGAGGCCTTGCAGATCGCCGTACATCCGCTCATTCAACGCCTGATCCTTCTCGATCGGGATCGTCGTCTGGCCGATGACCTCGAGCACGAGGCGCAGCGTCTCGTTCGCCCGGGTCAGAACTGACGTGAAGGCACGGTCGAATCGATAGCCCTTCAACTTCTCGCCGGCCGCCCGCGCTTCTTGTTCGCCCTTGGCTGATAACGGCACATCGACCCAACCCGTGAAGCGATTCTCGAGATTCCATTGCGATTCACCATGGCGCAGGAGAACCATCCGCCCCATCGGTCCAACCTCCATTCTGTGACCGGCATTCGTTGCCGGAGACGCGCGCCCGACAGCCTACTCAAAGGCCCGGCGCCTTGTCATCTTCAAAATGCGCTATCGATCACGCGCAATGGTGGCGCTGCCTTGCATTGCCTTTCAGGCGGACGCTACGATGCCGCGCGAGGGACGATGGAAAAGAGCACCTCGCACCCGTGGGATGAAATCGAACGCTGGTGGGTCGCCATGGCCGCTCGCTTCGGTGTCGGGGACCGCGTGACGACGTTCTTTAAGAACGCGCGTGGCCTCGATGGCCCGCTTGTGACCATCGAGCGTCTTCGTGCGAACATCCACTACATACTTTTTGTCCTGCTCCGGTATTGGATTCCCGTCGTGTTGCCGCCGCCGGGCCGTGAACGACTGTCCAAGAACGATCCCGACTATTGGCTGGAGTCCGAGCAGGTCCTACGAGCGGCGGTCGCACGGCTTCGCGAGCTCAAGCCTTTGATCGAGCTGCTGACCGCGTCGAACCCATTTGAAGAGACGCCACGGCCGGCCGGCTCGCCGCAGCGCCCCGTGATCGAAGTCGAACTCGCGACGATGCTCGAGGGGATTGCGGAAGTCGCCGGAAGCTATGGCGGCCCGGACTATACCTCGGTGATCAAGACCTTCGACCCGATCCCGCTTCGCCAGACGCAACCGTTCAAACACAACAAGAAAAACAGCGCCGAGCTATGGGTGATCTTTCTGTTGCGCGAACATTTCAAGGCCCTGGGACTCGGGAAAGATCGCTACTGGCCGCTGATTGCCGATCTCGTGACCGCTGCCGACATCATGCAACCGAGTGGCACCGCCTATCCGCCCGATGAGCTAAAGTCATGGTGGCAAAAGAACTGGCCGCGGACCTATACCGACCTCGAGCAGAAGACGCCCCAAGGCCAATCCGCCGGCACCGCGTACGAGCAAGACTTCGCGTGGTTTCAGGGCTGGATCAACTGGCAGTTGTCGAGGCGCTAGCGCGGCGGACAGTCGGCCGATCGTGCATCATACCGGCGTGCAATCCTCACGGCTCGGCCGCGCCTACAGTTGTTGGTTTACCGGCCACCGTCGGCTTGGCCTTGCCAGGCCACGGCGGCGTTCCTGCAGGCGGTCCCTCTTGGATCAGTTGAGCGACGACCACAAGCAGCAGGACATGCAGCAGCACGCCAAGCCAAATGACGTACCGCTGTACTCCGCCCCGGTCATGGATCTCGGCCTCTAACTCCATGTGGCCGATGTACGGGCGCTTCCGTATCTCCGCCACGTGCTCCCGGATGTGCCAAAAGTACACGTAATTGGCACTCGTCGCCGCCATGATTCGCCAGACGATGCCGACCGTCACGTCGCTGGTGAGATAGGCGGATACCACCGGCCCGACCGCATACACCAGCGCGTACAGGTACATCTTCCGGTACAGAAACCAGAGAAAGGGGTCGAGAAGGAAAGTCGGCCAGTGCCAGGTCAGGGCGAAGCGCGGCCGGTGCGACCCGGTGAATTTCTTGAATTGGGCGAGATAGTACGCATCCGGCCGACCCCATGACCATCCCGACTTGAACGAGAACAAGAGGGCCGGTTGGGGGCCGATGAAGGTGCGCCAGAGATCCGTCTCGTCGGAGACAGCGGTTGAAACCGGCGCGTCGGCGTTGAGCGGCGTCCCGCATTGCGAGCAGAACCGCGCGTCCTCCGCGTTCGCTTGTCCGCACTTCTCGCAGGTTTTGATCAAGAAGGCGCGCCCCAAAGTCAGCGTGCCCTTATAGCATTGTCCCCCGTGGTGCTCAAGCAATGCGCTGCCGCGGAGGCGGTCGATCCTTAGATCAGCATGCCGTTTCTTATTGCGGATCATCAGGTCTTGTGCTATTTTTCACCAATTTAGATACGCTCGTTCGCTACATTCGGGTGTAGCGCCTCTAACTACTTCCATGCCAACAGAAGAACTGCGGCACGACGGCGACAGGTACCTGATGAACACCTACGCCCGCACGCCGATCTCCGTGGTACGAGGTCGCGGGAGCCGCGTCTACGATTTGGAGGGACGCGAGTATCTGGATTTTGTGGCCGGCATCGCCGTGAACGTGCTGGGGCACGGACATCCCGATCTGATCGCGGCGATCCAAAAACAATCGCAGCATCTCCTGCACGCTTCCAATCTGTACTACACCGAGCCGCAGGTACGGCTGGCCGAGGTGCTCGTCGACCACTCGTTCGCGGAGAAGGTCTTCTTTTGCAACAGCGGCGCGGAGGCGAACGAAGCGGCCATCAAGCTTGCCCGGCGTTACGCGCACGAGAAACACGGGCCCGGCCGCTTCGAGATCATTACGATGCTCCAGTCCTTTCACGGACGCACCCTGGCGACCCTGACCGCGACCGGACAGGAAAAGGTGCAGAAAGGGTTCGAGCCCTTGGTCCCCGGCTTCACGTACGTGCCGTTCAATGATTTGGCGGCGGTGGAGCAGGCGATCACGCCTCAGACTGCGGCGGTGATGCTCGAATTGATTCAAGCCGAGGGCGGCGTGAACGTCGCCGATCAGGCGTACATCAAGAGCCTGCGCGATCTGTGTCGGCAGCGGGGCGTTCTTCTGATTCTCGACGAGGTGCAGACCGGCATCGGGCGCACCGGAACGCTGTTCGCCTACGAGCAGTTCGGCATCGAGCCGGACATCATGACGTTGGCCAAAGGGCTGGGCGGCGGAGTGCCGATCGGCGCATGCCTCGCCTCTGCCGATGTCGCCTCCGTCTTCACGCCCGGCACGCACGCCTCCACGTTCGGCGGCAATCCGCTGGCCTGCAGCGCGGCACTCGCCGTCCTACGGGTGCTGCTCGAAGGTCGGCTGCTCGCGCAAAGCCGAGCGGTCGGACAGTATCTCGCCAAAGGACTGCTCGAGCTCAAAGAACGCCTCCCCAACGTGAAGGACGTGCGCGGGCTCGGACTCCTGCAAGGCATGGAACTGACGATCGACGGCAAGCCCGTGGTGGACGATTGCTTGAGCCGCGGCCTTCTCATCAATTGCACGATGAATCGTGTCCTTCGATTCGTGCCACCTCTCGTCATCACGCAACGCGAGATCGACCGCCTGCTCGATGTACTCGCGGACGTTCTTACCAAACGAGCGTAAGGATAGAAGCAATGACCCGGCAGCCTGCGCATGGCAAGGCGATCCGTCTTTTTGGACGCGACCTTCTGACGGTCGGCGCGATTCCCCGCGCGGCGGTTGCGCGCCTGCTTCGCCTGGCGGCCGAATTGAAAGTCAAGCAACGGCGACGTCTGGTGCATCAACCGTTGGCGGGCACCACCCTTGGCCTCCTGTTCGAAAAGCCATCGACGCGAACCCGCGTGTCGTTCGAAACGGGGATGAACCAACTGGGCGGTCAATCGCTCTTTCTCTCGGCCTCCGACATTCAACTGTGCCGTGGAGAAACGATCGCCGACACCGCCCGCGTCCTGTCGCGGTACCTCGATGGGCTGGTGGTGCGCACGTTCGACCATGCCATTGTCGAGGAGTGGGCCCAACAGGCGACGATCCCGGTCATCAACGGGCTCACCGACCTGCACCATCCATGTCAGGCGCTGTCCGACCTGCTGACGATTCAGGAGAAGAAAGGCCGCTTGAAGGGGTTGAAATGCGCCTACGTCGGCGATGGCAACAATGTGGCGAATTCGCTGATCGAGGCGGCGGCCAAGGTCGGGATGGCGATCAGCATCGCGTGCCCTTCGGGGTACGAGCCCGATCAACGCACCATCGATCTCGCGCGGGAGGAAGCCCGGGTCACAGACTCGATGATCGAGTTGGAAGACAACCCGCACGTCGCCGTCAAAGATGCCGACGTGATCTACACCGATGTCTGGATCAGCATGGGCCGTGAACGGGAGCAGTCACGCCGCATCAAGACGCTGTCGCCCTACCAAGTGAACGAGCGGCTGCTGAAAGATGCGGCGCCTGATGCGATTGTCATGCATTGCCTCCCGGCCCATCGGGGGCAGGAAATCACCGGCGCCGTGCTCGACGGACCGCAATCCGTCGTGCTCGATCAGGCCGAAAACCGCCTCCATATGCAGAAAGCGATTCTCGTCGAACTGTTGGCGTCGCAAGCGCGCTCCCAGCCGAAAGGATCGTCGTGAACCGGAAAGCCAGTGCCAAGCGTCACCCGATCAAGAAAGTCGTCCTCGCGTACTCGGGCGGCCTCGACACCTCCGTGATCCTAAAATGGCTCAAGGAGACATACGGCTGCGAGGTCGTTGCCTTCTGCGCCGATCTCGGGCAGGGCGAAGATCTCACCGCGGTCAAGGCAAAGGCCCTTGCGGTCGGCGCCTCGAAAGCCTACGTCGAGGACCTCCGCGAGGTTTTCGTCAGGGACCACATCTTTCCGATGCTGCGCGGGAATGCCGTCTATGAGGGCCATTATCTCCTCGGCACGTCGATCGCGCGGCCGCTCATCGCACGCCGCCAGATCGAACTCGCGCGGAAGGAAGGCGCGGATGCCGTGTCGCACGGGGCAACCGGCAAAGGCAATGATCAAGTGCGCTTCGAACTCACCTATCTGGCGCTCGAGCCGACGATTCGGATCATTGCCCCGTGGCGCGAGTGGACGTTTCGCTCGCGTCGCGAACTGATCGACTACGCGTCCACGCACGGCATCCCGGTCACGGCGACCAAGGCCAAGCCGTACAGCATGGACTTGAACCTCTTCCACATCAGTTACGAAGGCGGCATTTTAGAAGATCCGTGGGAAGCGCCGCCCGAAGAGATCTTCCAACTAACCGTGTCGCCGGAGAAGGCTCCGAACAAGCCACGGGAATTGGAGATCGACTACGAGCACGGCGACCCGGTCGCGGTGGACGGCAAGCGCATGACGCCGGCAGTCCTACTCGCCCATCTCAACCAAGTCGGCGGCGAGCATGGGGTGGGGCGGGTCGATCTCGTCGAGAACCGCTACGTCGGCATGAAGTCGCGGGGCGTATACGAAACGCCGGGCGGCACGATTCTGCACACGGCTCATCGGGGTCTGGAATCGATTACGATGGACCGGGAAGTCCTCCATCTTCGCGACAGCCTGATACCCCGATATGCCGAGTTGATCTATTATGGTTATTGGTATGCGCCCGAGCGGGAGATGCTTCAAAAAACCATCGATGAAGCTCAGCAGGACGTGACCGGGACCGTCCGCGTGAAGCTCTACAAGGGAAATTGCACGGTGGTCGGCCGGAAGTCCGATCGTTCCCTGTACCGGCTCGATCTCGCCACATTTGAAGAGGATGAATCGTATCGGCAAAAAGACGCGGAAGGCTTCATCCGGCTGAACGCGTTGCGGCTGGCGATTCGCGCGCAACGTCGCCGACCGCGTCGTGCGTAACTGGCGACCGCACCATCCGATGGACAAGAAACGTAAGCCGACTCGTGCACCCGCAAGTCACGGAAAGCTGTGGAGCGGTCGCTTCACCGAGCAGACGAACTCTTTGGTCGAGGCCTTCACGTCTTCGTTGGCGTTCGATCGTCGGCTGTACGCCTATGACATCGAAGGCAGCATCGCGCACTGTAAGACGCTTCAGCGGGCCGGCGTGCTGACGGCGCGGGAGGTATCGACGCTCGTCGCCGGTCTCAAAGATGTACGGGCGGAGTTGGACGGCGGTCGGTTTCGGTTTTTGCCCGAAGACGAAGACATTCACATGGCGATCGAGCGCCGCCTCACCGAGCTGACCGGACCGATCGGGGGGAAGCTCCACACCGGCCGCAGTCGAAACGACCAGGTGGCGACGGACCTCCGGCTCTACCTGCGCGAGGCGCTCGGATCGCTCACGACCGGGCTGAAGCAGCTTCAGCAGGCCCTGATGGCCAAAGGCCGCGAGTACCTCGATGTCATCATGCCGGGCTATACCCATTTGCAGCGTGCGCAGCCGGTCCTGTTCGCCCATCACATGCTGGCGTACATCGACATGCTCGAGCGCGACAAGGCCCGCCTGCGGGAGGCGCTGGCTCGCGTGAACGTCCTTCCATTGGGCAGCGGCGCGTTGGCCGGGACCAATTATCCCGTGGACCGGGTGTATACGGCACGACTGCTGGGGTTCGCATCCGTCACCGAGAACAGCTTGGATGCCGTCTCCGATCGCGATTTCGTCGTCGAGTCGCTCTCCGCCGTCTCAATCGTCATGATGCACCTGTCGCGATTGAGCGAAGAGCTGATCCTCTGGTCGTCCCAAGAATTTCAATTCGTCGAGCTTCCCGACTCCTTCTGCACGGGCAGCAGCATGATGCCGCAGAAGAAGAATCCCGACGTCCCGGAGCTTGTGCGCGGGAAGACCGGCCGGGTGTACGGGCATTTAATGGGCACATTGACCATGATGAAGGCGCTCCCGCTCAGCTACAATCGCGACCTTCAGGAGGACAAGGAAGCGCTGTTCGACGCGATGGATATCGTCAGCACGGCCGTCACACTCTACGGCGAATTGATCCGCGGTCTGACGGTGAATCGCGCGGCCGTCGCGCGTGCTGCATCTTCCAGCCTATTGGTCGCCACGGAGCTGGCCGACTACTTGGTGACGAAGGGCATGCCGTTCCGGGAAGCGCATGCGGTGATCGGCCGGATCGTTCGTTCCTGTCTCGATCAGCGGCGCGACCTCAAGGACCTGACCCTTACCGATCTTCGCGCCTATTCGGATCGCTTTGAAAAGGATGCCCTCGACGTCTTGACGGTGGAAGGCGCGGTGGAGCGCAAAGCCCAGATCGGGGGAACGGCCCGCACACGGGTGGCTGCGCGCCTGAAGGCGTTGGAGCGCATGTTGACGTGATCGGCATCGTGACCGCGGTGCTCGTGCTCTCGGTGAGCGTCGGATGTGGCGTGATGGGACCGCCGGTCCCACCCGATACGATCGGAGTCGGCGCGAAACGGCAAGCAGAGAAGCGGGAAAAGGAACGGGCCGAGAAAGCCGCCAAGGCCCAGTCCGAGCAACCGGTGCTTCCGACCGTGCCGGCCGAGCAGCCGGAGACGATGGAAGAGGCCATCGCCGGGGAAACGGCCGCGGAGGAGTTGTCCCGTCCGGGCCTCCGCCCGAGCGGCGACGTCTTGATGAGACCACGGTGAGACGGTCAGCGCCGTCCAGTGATAGTCGATGAACCGCATACTGTCATGAAGAGGAGCGAAGGCTATGGCGACGACTGATATGACGACGAAGAACAAAATTCTGCTCTTGCTCGATCCGTACCCACGGAACAATCCCTATCATCTCACGGCCAGCGAGCGGCGCGCCGTCTGGTTCCCCAAGCTCAGCCTTCCGGTGATCGCCGCATACACCCCGCCGGGATGGGATGTCGTCCTGGTGGACGAAGCGGTGCAGGACATCGACTTCGATCAGCCCTGCGATCTCGTCGGGCTGTCCATCATGACGTGTTACGCGCCGCGCGCGTATGAGATCGCCACCGAATTTCGCAAGCGGGGCAAGCCGGTGGTGCTGGGAGGGGTTCATCCGACCTACTGCCCGGATGAAGCTCTTCGCTATGCCGATGCGATCGTCTGCGGGGAAGCGGAGGATCTCTGGCCGCGTCTCGTGAAGGATTTCGAAGCCGGATCGATGAAGCGGATGTACAAGATGGAGCAGTTTCCGTCGCTCGAGCACTACAACAGCCCGCGCGTGGAGCTGCTCAGCCCCGACGCCTACATGACGCGCCAGTGCAGCTTTACGACCCGTGGCTGCCATTTCGACTGCGAGTTCTGCAGCGTCTCACCGTTCAACGGGAAGACGACGCGCCGCCGCCCGGTCGACGAGGTCGTCAAGGAACTGTCCCAGATCAAGCAGTGGATTCGCAGCGAATTGGTCGAACGCATCGCAAACGACTCCCTGTGGCGCGCCTTCGTCACGGGCCTGCGCATCCGCATCGGCATCGAGGACGGGACGATCTTCGCCTTCGTCGACGACCTTCACAACAGCAACCGCGCCTACTGTCGCGAGCTGTGGACCGCGCTGAAGCCGCTCAAGATCAAATGGGGCTGCCAATCGACGCTCTTCCTCGGCGATGATCGCGAGATGGTAAAGCTTGCGGCGGAAAGCGGCTGCGTGTCCGTGTTCGTCGGGATGGAATCGCTCGATGAGGACTGCCTGGAAGAGACGAACAAGCCGTTCAATCGCGTGCAGAAGTTTTCGGACGAGATCAAGATGTTTCACGACCACGGGATCATGGTGAATCCGGGGATCGTGTTTGGCTTCGATCACGACGATGAATCAGTGTTTGAGCGCGCCGTCGACTTCCTGGTCAAGAATCAGGTCGAGCTCGCCTACTTCAACGTCTTGACTCCGCTGCCGGGGACGGCTCTCTACGAGCGATACAATACCGCGGGCCGCATCTTCGATCGCGATTGGGCCAAGTACGACGGCAAGCATGTCGTCTTCTATCCCAGCTGCATGACGCCGGAGCAATTGCAGGAAGGCTTCTACTGGGCGAACCATCAGTTTTATTCATGGCCCTCGATTTGGCATCGGTTGCGGGGGACCAAACAACGCCTCGTGGCCCGCTTTGAGATGAACCGCGAGTTCCGCAAGCTCGTCAAACGCTCCTGCCCGAAAGGGAGCCTGTCGCCGATCGCCGGGGTGCTGAAGGGCCTGCAGGCAAAGCTGCCCACATTCGAAACCGATCAGCTGATTCCCAACGCGCTTCATGCCTTGAAGCAGCGGATCGAGGCCAAGACGGGGCCGGCGCAGCAGCTCTGGCTCAACATGAAAGCCAAGCGGCACGACCGGTTGGCCGCGCTGGTGGTGGAATTGGAGGGGACCCTCGATCATCTGAGCGCGCAAGAATTGCTCACGCGCATCACCGATGCGGCCGAAAAGGCGAAAATGGATATTATCGTGAACTTCGAGCATCTCAAGCATGCGACCCCGAAAGCCCTGCAGGCGCTCCTCGATCATGACGCCTTGAAAGGCGTCGCGCCGTACGCCAGGATCCGCTACCGAAAGTTCAAGGCCGCCTTCGAAAGCGCACTGGAGGGACTGTCGATTAGCGGGGTGGATCTCCTCGAAGAGGATTGGCAAGATGCATGACTTCGACTATCACCACGGCGAACTGCACTGTGAGGGCGTGCCGCTCTCCCGGATCGCGAAGGAACTGGGAACGCCCTGCTACGTCTACAGCCATCACACGTTGATCCGCCACTACCGGGCGTTCGACAGCGCCTTTCAAGACACACCGCACATCGTCGCGTTTGCGATGAAGGCGAATTCCAATCTCGCGATCCTTCGCTTGATGGCGAAGGAGGGCAGCGGGGCCGATATCGTGTCGGGCGGCGAACTGTATCGGGCGCTTCAAGCCGGCGTGCCGCCCGGCAAGATCGTGTTCGCAGGGGTGGGCAAGAGCCGGGAGGAAATTCGGGAGGCGCTGCTGGCCGACATCCTGATGTTCAACGTCGAGTCCTCCGCCGAGCTGCACACGTTGGACGATGTGGCAGGCGAGTTCAAGAAGAAGGCCCGCGTGGCGCTGCGGATCAATCCCGACATCGACCCGAAGACGCACCCGTATATCTCCACCGGGCTGAAGAAGAGCAAATTCGGGATCAGTGCGGATCGCGCCGTTGACGAGTTCAAGCGCGCATCCGCGCTCAAGCACATCGAAGTGGTCGGTGTCCACGCGCACATTGGCTCGCAACTGACGGACGTGGCGCCGTTCGTCGATTCATTGAAAAAGGTGCTGGGTCTCGTCGAAGCCCTGCAAGCCGAGGGCGCGAGCATCCGGTACCTGAATATCGGCGGCGGATTGGGGATCACCTATTCAGACGAGACGCCGCCGCCGCCGAAGGATCTCGCCAAGGCGGTATCGCCGCTTCTCCGCGATCTCAAGTGCGTGCTGATCATGGAGCCCGGCCGCGTGATCGTCGGAAACGCCGGCGTCCTCCTCACGCGCGTGCTGTACACCAAGGAGGGGGAAACCAAGAAGTTCGTGATCGTCGACGCCGCGATGAACGACTTGATCCGCCCCAGCCTCTACAGCGCCTACCATGACATCAAACTGGTGGTCCAAGCTTCGTCAGCCCGCACCTCCATCACCGTCGATGTGGTGGGGCCGGTCTGCGAATCGGGTGATTTTCTCGCGAAGGACCGGACCATGCCGGAAACCAAGCCCGGCGAACTGCTCGCCGTCATGAGCGCCGGCGCCTACGGTTTTGTTATGTCCTCGAACTACAACTCTCGCCCACGCGTGCCCGAGGTGCTCGTGAAAGGAACCGAGATCCATGTGATCCGCGCCCGCGAGCGGTATCAGGACTTGACGCGCGGGGAACAGATCCCGGAGTTTCTCCGGTAACGTGCTCAGCGAATCGTGAGGCCGACGTGACCAGACGAGCGGGCAGCGATGCCATTCCGTTCATGAAGCTGTCGGGCAGCGGGAATGATTTCATTTTGATCGACAACCGCGAGGGCGTCATCTCGCCGAAACGGGCGAGCGCGCTTGCCGCCAAGGTCTGCACGCACCGCATGTCGGTGGGCGGGGACGGCTTGATCCTCATCGAGCGCTCACGCCGTGCTGATTTTCGGTGGCGGCTCTTCAATGCGGACGGGAGCGAAGCCGAGTTCAGCGGTAACGGCGCCCGCTGTGCCGCGCGGTTCGCCTTCCTCAAGCGGATTGCTCCGAAGCAGATGCGTTTTGAAACGCTCGCCGGCATGATCGAGGCCAGCATGGTGGCGTCTCGGCCACGCGCCACGAAGGCCGTGTTGGACGAAGTGAAAATCCGCTTTCCGGATCCCAAGAACCTGCGGCTCAATCTTCGCGTCGATGTCGCCGGCCAGCAACGAGAGGCGCATTTCGTCGATACCGGCGTGCCGCATTGCGTTTATGTCGTGGACGACCCCGACAAGATCGATGTCGTTGGGCTCGGCCGGCCGACGCGACATCACCCGCTGTTTCAGCCGGCTGGAACGAACGTCAATTTCATCGCGGTTCTCGATCCGCACCGGATCCGCATCCGCACCTATGAGCGGGGCGTCGAGGATGAAACGTTGGCGTGCGGAACCGGATCGATTGCATCCGCCCTCATCGCGCACCTTGTCGGTAAGGCCGAATCTCCGGTGACCTTGATCCCTCAAAGCGGACTGAATCTGACCGTCCATTTCAATGCCAACGGCGATTCCTTTACCGATGTGTATTTGCAAGGGGATGCCCGCGCGGTGTATGAAGGAAAGATACTTCCTGATGCCTGGTCTTATTAGCGCCGGCACGTCCTATGACGACTCCCTCGCACGCCACACCACGCTAAATTCACGGGGCCTATCATGTTTACCGGATCTCTCGTCGCCATCGTCACCCCTTTTAACAACGGCCGAGTCGACGAACGCGCCTTGGCCGACCTCATCGAGTTTCAGATTGCGAACGGCACGAACGGCATCGTCCCCTGCGGGACAAGCGGCGAATCGGCCACGCTCTCGCATGAAGAGCATCATCGCGTCGTCGAGTTCACCGTCCAGGTCGTCAAACGTCGCGTCCCCGTGATTGCCGGCACCGGCTCGAACTGTACCGACGAGGCGATCGAACTGACCGCGCACGCGAAGGAGAGCGGCGCAGACGGGGCGCTGCTCATCACACCGTACTACAACAAACCGACGCAAGAAGGCCTCTATCGTCACTACAAGGCGATCGCGGACGCCGTCGATCTTCCACTCGTTCTCTACAACATCCCCGGGCGTACGAGCGTCAACATGCTGCCGTCCACTGTGGCCCGACTCGCATCCTGCAAGAACATCGTCGCGATCAAGGAAGGCAGCGGCTCGGTCCAGCAAGTGTCGGACATCATCCACGTGTGCGGCGACCGTATCACCGTGCTGTCCGGCGACGATCCCCTCACGCTTCCGATGATGGCGGTGGGAGCCAAAGGGGTGATTACCGTGACGGCGAATATTGCGCCGGCGGAAATGGCGGCCATGGTTCATGCCTACCTCGCCGGGAATGTCGCCGAAGCGCAACGCCTGCATTACAAGCTGCACCCGTTATTTACCGCCCTTTTCTACGAGACCAACCCAATTCCCGTCAAAGAAGCGCTCGGCATGATGGGCAAAATCACGCCCGAGCTCCGGCTCCCGCTCTGCTCGATGTCGTCGGAGAATCGAGAAAAGCTGGCACGTGTGATGAAAGATTTCGGCCTGGCATAGGCCCTGGTGGAACCGCGCACCTCGTGATGATCAAGGCTACAGTGACAGGAGCCGCGGGACGGGTCGGCGGCCGATTGATCGCGCTGATCAAGGAGTCGGCGTCAATGACGCTGGCCGGGGCCGTTGAACGCAAGGGCCATGCGGCGATCGGCGAGGATGCGGGCGAGGTCGCGGGATGCGGTCACTGTGGAGTCCGTATTAGCGACGATCTTTCGGCCATCCTGCCGCACAGCGAGGTCGTCATCGACTTCACCGCGCCTTCGGCCACCGTCGAACACGTCCGGCTGGCGGCGCAACACCGTCGCCCCATGGTCATTGGCACGACCGGTCTCTCCTCCCAAGACCTGACCGAGCTTCGCGCGCTCACCCGTCAGATTCCGTGCGTGTTCTCGCCCAATATGAGCGTGGGCATAAATTTGGTTTTTAAAATTATCACTGAGATGGCGAAGGCGCTGGGTGACGACTACGACATCGAGGTCATCGAGGCACATCACCGCCTGAAGAAAGATGCTCCAAGCGGGACTGCACTCAAGCTGGCCGAGGTGCTGGCCCGAGCGGTGAATCGCGATCTCTCCCAAGTGGGAGTCTATGCACGGAAAGGCTTGATCGGCGAGCGCAAGCCAGGCGAAATCGGCATTCAGACGATCAGGGCCGGGGATATCATCGGTGACCACACCGTCGTGTTCGGAGGGATGGGCGAGCGGATCGAAGTGACGCATCGCGTCCAAGATCGCGACACATTTGCCCGTGGCGCCCTGCGCGCCGCGCAGTGGGTGATCAAACAGCCGCCAGGCCTCTACGACATGCTCGACGTGCTCGGCCTTCGCTGACGCGCTCCTCCCGTCTGCGGTTCAGTGGCCACACGTTCTGCTCCTTCCTCCCAAGGTGACGCTGATTGGTGTCACAAGAATCAGCCCTGAGGACCGAGGGAGTCACGACCGGCCAGGCCAGAGACCGTGCGCACAATCGTGTTACATGCGTGGCAGCGGATTTCGCCGTCGACGGTGGTATAGCTGATCAGTCGGTAACACTCGGGGCAGCAGGCGAGGCCGGTCAGCGGGGCAGCGGAGAGTCGTGTCACGGTGGGCTTCATCGTAGCGAAGCGTGGACGGCGCAGTACGAGAAAGTCCCGCCAGGTACGGCGAGGCTTACGCTCTCATATGCGTGTGCGGTTAGCAACGCGCCGTTAGTGGTCGGGGTTCCTGTTCCAGCGCCCGGCGCCGGCCACAGTTCAAGCACGCAAGCACCGCGATAACAAGGCCTGCGTTCAAGTCCACCGCTCGTTCCACCAACATCGTGCCTTGGCATTTGTCACAGGTTTTCATGCGGCGTACGATAGCATGCAAACATAGGGCGAAACTATCCGCCGAAAGTCCCGGCCGTACTAGAAAAAAGCCTTCCCCGGTCGGTCATCTATGAGCCGTTCGGCCCGCGACGATCGTCGAGCACATCGGGTTTCGAGGACGACCCTGGGACGGCAAGCCCAATATCTTGGGGCGAACGTCAGATGAGCTACTTGTGATAGGATTCACTGAGAAAGGACGCCATGTTCCGGTTACTCGTCGTCATCAGCTTGGTTCTGCTGCTCTATTTCCTCGTTCGCAAACTGGTTCGCGGCGTGACCCGGCCGCCACTCGACGGGGCGGCCGGTGACGTGAAGGCCATGATTCAAGATCCGGTTTGTCGTGTGTATATTCCGAAGGGGACGGCGGTCCAGCAAAGCATCGGAGGGCAGACCTACTATTTTTGCAGCGTGCAGTGCGCGAGGACGTTTCAGAAGCAACTGGCAGGCTGATCAACAGCCGGAGGTGCTCGACGAGGACAGTTTGCCTTCCTTATCGAACTTCAACGTGATCTGACACTGATTCGGAGTAAAGTTGAAAAACGGTAGACTCGATGTCCCTCCGGCAATTCGGAAGTACGTCCACTCTTCCCCGCCAAAGAAACGCGGCGCCTTTCCGGTCGGTGGCCCCCAGTTTTTTTCGAACCACCCCTTGTCCCGACCTTCCATCTCTGCCGGCTTCAATGACGCATCCAAATAAGGATTGCCACCGCAGCCCAACAGAACTACCGTGACAAGTACGGACCAGAGCGCTGTTCTCGCAACCTGCGTCATCGCGTCCTCCTAATGGAACGATTGTAGTCACTGGCCGGTATCGTGTCAAAGCAGCGCGTTGCATTCAGTTCATGAAGTACATAGAATGAAAAAGGACCTTCACCGCGAGGATACCATGCAGATCTATCTCGATACCGCGAACGTAAAGGAAATCCAAGAAGGCGTGAACATGGGTGGCATCGACGGCATCACCACCAATCCCTCCTTGGCATCAAAGGAAGGGCGCGACTTCAAAGAGCTGCTGCTTGAGATTTGCAATCTCGTCGATGGCCCTATCAGCGCCGAGGTCATCAACGTCGAGGCGGATGCGATTGTCAAGGAAGGCCGTGAACTCGCCAAACTCCATAAGAATATCGTCGTGAAGTGCCCACTCATCCCCGAAGGCCTCAAAGCGACCAAGCGCCTCGCTGCCGAAGGGATTCGAGTAAACGTCACTCTCTGTTTCTCGCCGACACAAGCCTTACTCGCCGCGAAAGCCGGCGCCTGGTGCGTGTCCCCGTTTATCGGCCGACTGGATGACATCAGCAGCGACGGCATGGCACTTGTGCGGGACATCATGACGATTTACCGCAATTACGGCTATCAGACCAAGGTGCTCGTCGCCAGCGTCCGGCACCCGCAGCACGTCGTGGAGGCCGCGCTCGCCGGCGGCGACATTTGTACCATGCCCTTCTCGGTCTTTCAGCAGTTGTACAAGCACCCGTTGACGGACATCGGCCTCAAGAAGTTTTTGGCCGATTGGAACGCCCAGAAACAGAAGTAGCCTTCACCTCCAGCGCGGGCCGGCGCCGGCCCGCGCCACGCTCCGCCTTCTCGTCAAGAATCTGCCGCGTCTCTGCAAACACGCGGTGGAACATCGGCCGTGTCAACTTTCCCGTAAACGTATTCTGCTGGCTTGGGTGGTACGACCCGATCAGCGTGACGCCCCACGGCAGATCGTACCGCTCCCCATGTCCGAATTGCGGCGCGGGGCGCACGGGAGGATGACCGAGCACTGCGCACGCCTTCAAGTATTGGTCGAACGCGATCTTCCCAAGCGCGACGACGACCCGCAGCCGAATCAACAGCGTCAGCTCGTCCACCAGATACGCACGACACTTCTTGAACTCCTCAGGCGTCGGCTTATTGTCTGGCGGCGCACACCGGACCGACGCGGCGATGTAACAGTCCGTCAATCGTAGGCCATCATCTTTATGGAGTGAGTGCGGCTGGTTCGCAAAGCCATAGCGGTGCAGTGCTTCATACAACCAATCGCCGCTCCGATCGCCCGTAAAGATCCGACCAGTCCGATTCCCGCCGTGCGCGGCCGGCGCCAGACCCAGCACGAAGAGCCTCGCCTGTGGATCGCCGAGCCCGGGCAGCGGTCGGCCCCAGTACGTCCATTCCTGAAACTGGCGTCGCTTGATCCGGGCGACCGCTTCACGGTGCGCGACCAGCCGGGGGCATCGTCGACATGCCACAACGGTCTCGTGGAGCGTCTCGAACGATGTCATGCCGCGCAGTCTATCATGTCGACTCCCCTTAAGCAGTTACTTGCCCGATGTGGTCGTTCCTGTTAGCATACTTCGCGCGAGGACAGTTCATGGAAGATGTTCGGTCACGCCGCCTGTTGCCTTCCGTACTCACCATCACTCTGACCGCGTTTCTGACCGTCGCCTCGGCCAACGCCGATACTGCATCCGTCCCTCCCGAACCCGCGCCGCATGCAGTTGCACCGCCCGCGCCGGGCGATGCACCCCCGACTAAAACCGCACCCGCTGAAGAATTGATCCCCGCTCCCGGCGAAGAGCAGGAACCGGCGCAGGCCACCGAGACGCCTCTTGTCGTCGTCCCCGGTATCGAACGTCAGGGACAGCGCTACTTTCTAAGTTCGTTCAAGCTGCCCGCGACGCTGACCTTCGCCGGCGTCACGATCCCCCTCGATAACTGGCAAGTCCGCGAACGCATCGAATATGAGTTCTATCAGTTCCTGGCGGAAGAAGGCGAGAGCATCATCATGGCGAAGCGAACGGGCCGTTGCTTCCCGCCGGTGGAAAAGCAGCTCGCGCAAGCCGGCTTGCCCGACGATCTCAAATACATGCTGCTCGTGGAGAGCAAATGTGTCGCCGCGGCGTTCTCCAGGGCCAAAGCGTCCGGGCCGTGGCAATTCATCGGCGCGACAGGCAAACGGTACAAGCTCTACTCGAACCAGTGGAAGGACGACCGTCGCGACTTGGAGATGTCGACAGAGGCGGCAATCAAGTACCTCCGCTTTCTCAAGCAAGAGCTCGGTGACTGGTTCCTCGCTATGGCAGCCTACAATGCCGGCGAGGATCGGATCCGTAGGCTGATGAAAGAACAACACGTCAACGATTATTGGAAGCTGCACTACGTGCGGGAAACGATGCGGTACGTCCCCCGGATCATCGCGGCAAAAGAAATCTATTCACAACCGGAGAAGTATCTTGGGCTGACGAAAAAAGATCTCTATGCCCCGCTCGAAACCGAAACCGTTGCGGTTACGATTAAGGAAGCTCAACGGCATCTGGCGTCGATCGCCGAAGAGTACGGTTCTTACTTTCTCGAGCTGAAAATGCTCAACCCAGAAATCCGCAAAGACTACCTACCCAAAGGCACCCACCGTATCAAGGTGCCGAAGCAAGCCTGCCCGTTCCGCTGCCTCAAGCAAGAGCCGACCGCCCCCTGACATGCGGATCAACGTCTCCCAGCCACGCATTCGTGAGCTGGTCGACCTATTGCTGACCGCCGCTCTCGCCGCCGTCGACCCCGCCCGTGCCGTCGCTCGTGCCATGACCCGGCGTGGGACCGAGTTGCGCGTCCACGAACACTGTTATGATCTTCGACGGTACCGCCGAATCGCGGTGCTGAGCGTCGGGAAGGCTGCCGCCCGCATGGCTTCCACCTGTGCAAATGTCCTCGGCGATCGGTTCACGGATGGTCAGGTGACGGTCCCCGCGGAGTTCCAGGCATCCGATGACCGGTTCATCATCCGGGAAGCCGGCCATCCTGTTCCAAACGTTGCCGGTCAGCGCGCCGCGACAGAGGCGCTGACTCTGGCGCAATCCCTCTCCTCGGCTGATCTCCTGATCCTTATGCTGTCCGGTGGCGCATCGAGTCTCTGGCCGGCGCCCCCACCCGGCCTGACGCTTGCCGACAAGCAGGCAACGACGCGCCTTCTGCTGAGGAGCGGAGCGACGATTCAGGAAATCAACACCGTCCGCAAGCATCTCTCCCTGATGAAAGGCGGCCGGCTCGCCGCTGCGACTCGCGCTACCGTCATCGCCTTGGTCCTGTCCGACGTGATCGGCGATGATCTCGGTACGATTGGGTCAGGGCCGACTGCTCCGGATCCCACGACCTATGGCGATGCGATCGCCGTCGTTCAACGGTATGGGCTGTGGAGTCAGATACCGCGTGCCGTGAGGCGCTACCTTCTTCGCGGACGGCAAGGCCGAGAGCCAGAATCTCCGAAACCCGGGGCACGATGCTTTCGAAGGGTGCAGAATGTGATTATCGGAAACAACCAGGCGGCAGCGGAGACCGTCGCGCGAGAAGCAAAGCGCCTCGGCTATCACCCCCTGATCCTGTCCACCTCGCTGATTGGGGAGGCTCGAAACGCCGCCATCTGGTATGGCGCAATGGCGAGGGAGATCACGAAACACGGTCGTCCGGTTCCACGACCCGCATGTGTAATCGGCGGCGGCGAACTGACCGTGACGGTGACAGGGCCAGGCCGCGGCGGTCGCGCCCAAGAGTTCGCCCTCGCGGCGGCCCGTGAAATCGCCGGCCATTCTGATGTATGGGTGGTTGCGTGCGGCACCGACGGCAAAGACGGCCCCACCGACGTGGCGGGTGCAGTCGTCAATGGCAGCTCGGTCCGATCGGCCTCTCGGTTGGGCCTGAACGCCGATGAATATCTTCGTGCGAATGATTCGTACCGTTTCTTTCGCCGCGCAGGCGGCCACATCGTCACCGGCCCGACGGGGACGAATGTCAACGACCTCTATCTGTTGATCGCACCATAGTCGCATGCCGCCCTATATCCTTCCCCTCGCCGAGTGCACCGACCCTCGACTGGTCGGCGGGAAAGCGGCCGGCCTCGGCCGACTCCTCGCCGCAGGATTTTCGGTTCCGGCCGGCATTTGCGTAACAACGCGTGCGTATCGCGACGTTCTCCATGCTGCCGGTATTGTGCCACCCCTCACGTCGACGCTGGAGGAGATCCACGATGCGGCCGTCGTTGAGGTCGCTGAAGGGATTCGAAATGCGGCGCTCCCGCCAACGCTCCTTCAAACGCTCGACGCCGCGCTCGATGGGCTTCCTTCACGCGAACATGGTCTCTGGGCCGTCCGCTCGTCCGCCACGCACGAAGATGCATCCGAGGCGTCGTTTGCCGGTCAGTATCTGACTCGCCTGGGTGTTCAACGGGACGAGCTGCCGCACGCCATTCGGCAATGTTGGGCATCATTATGGAAGCGCGCAGCCGTAGCTTACGCCGTACGTCGCGGCACCGTTGCAACCGAAGCCATGGCCGTCGTCATTCAACCGCTGCTGTCGCCTCACGCCGCCGGTGTCGCCTACTCGCATCATCCCGTGACAGGTGAGTCCGGTCACGTTGTTGTGAATGCCGTGCTCGGTCTCGCCGAACCGCTCGTCGCCGGCACGATCAGCCCCGACACGTGCACGGTCGATGTGGCACCTACGGGGCCGACCATTCTCCATCGAACAGTTGCGGATAAGCGAACGAGCCGACAGCCGACCGCCGCCGGTCTCGTGGACGTGCCTCTTCCGGCATCCGCTCGCCATGCCTTCTCGCTGACCGACGAGCAGGTCTTCGCGCTGACCCGCCTCATCAAGCAAGTCGAGGCGACCTTTGGTCGTCCGGTCGATATGGAGTGGGCCCTTGAGCATGACCACTTCTGGCTGCTGCAGGCCCGGCCCATCGCACGGCCTGATCGCAAAGCCCTGTCAGCGTCCTGTGTCTGGTCCCGGGCGAACTTCAAGGAGACCCTTCCCGATGTCCCGAGCCCGCTCGGCCTCGCGTTGCTCCATCAGTTCATGGAGAGGAACATCCTCCAACACTATCGACATCTCGGGTGCCGCGTTCCTGACGGCATGTCTTCGGTACGAGTGGTGAATGGACGGCCCTACATCAACGTGACGTTGTTCCAACATCTGCTGGCCCAGCTCGGAGGCGATGCCGCATCGGTGGTTGAGCAGATGGGGGGTCTACCGTCGCCGCCCCCGGTGGTTGACCGACTGCCCGCATTGGTCTTGATCCGCGCCTTCGTCCGGTTGAAATGGCGAATGTGGCAGGCGCGGCATCATGCGCACCGTTGGTTTGCCATCATGCAACGCATGGCGGAGACGGCATTTGCCATCAACGACGCGCCCCCAACCGAACTCTTGGCTCGCATGGAAGATTTCGGAATCCGGCTCCACCGCGGCGATCTGACCTTCGCGATCGTCTCGTCCGTCTCCGAGGCGTTCCTGCTGCTCCGGGTCCTTCTCGAACGACGGCTCGGGGCAGGGTGGCGATCGATTCTGAATGCCGCACTCCAAGGCGCGGGCAATGTGATCAGCGCGCGGCAAATCGATCTCTTGCGGCGGCTGGCCAACCTAGCACGAGCGGATGCGGCAGTCAGATCGGTTCTCCAGGATTCCTGTCGCCCGCTCTCAGAGATGCGCAAGCGCCTAGCGGGAACGCCCTTTCTCGAGGCCTTTGACCGTTACCTCGCCGAGTACGGCCATCGCGCGGTCGGCGAATCGGATGTCATGTCGCCTCGCTTCTCCGAGGACCCGACACCGCTCCTTGCCGTCGTCAGGGCCCACTTAGGAAGCCGTTCATCTGTCCCGAGCGACGCCTTCGCTCACCAACAGAACGCGATACGGCAGCAGGCGCTGGCCTCGATCAGGAGCGCGCTTGGGTGGCGGATTCACGAACGCATCTTTTTTCACTACTGGTACCGCCGGCTGGTCCAGTCGCTGGCGTTGCGCGAGGCAAACCGCCACGCCCTCATGTATTTCTCCACCGCCGTGCGATGCCTCGCGCGGCTGCTGGGTGCCCATTACGTCAAAGCCGGTTTCTTCGAGACCTCCGATGATATTTTCTTTCTCACCCCCGAAGAAATTCGGCGGCTGGTTGCCGGCACAACCGAAACTTTCGCCGATTTGGTGCGCGAGCGACGGGCGCAGCATCAGGCATATCAACGGCAACCTGCGCCGGATACCCTTCGAGACGAAGGCGGTCTCGCGGCGCCGGTCGCATCCTTCAGAAGCTGGCACGGCCTGACGTTGAGCGCCGGCATCGCGACCGGACCGGCTCGCGTCCTCCGCACGCCGGCCGATATGGCGGCGCTGCGCCACGGCGAGATCGCCGTCGTTCCCGTCATCGACCCCGGTATGGTCTCAGTTTTCGGGCTGGCCGCCGGCCTTGTCGCCGAGATGGGGGGCATCCTGTCACACGGCGCGATCATTGCCCGCGAGTACGGCCTTCCGGCTGTTGCGAACATTCCCGGCATCACGACAGCCGTCCAGGACGGCCACATCCTTCAGATCGATGCGGATCGCGGCGAAGTGTCGCTCTGCGTCACGACCGCAGCAGCGGCCCATGCACCCGTTTCTTGACGACCTCTGATAATTCCCGTATGGTGGCCGCGCATCTGGGGCCTGCCATGGTGTCTATTGATATTTCATCGGTGCTGGTCGGCCTAACCGCGGGCCTCGTCATCGGCAGCCTCATCGCAGCATTGGCTACAGCCGCCCGCATGCGAGCGCGGGTGCAGGGTCGCCTGATCGAATCGGCGGAACGCGCGCAACGGGCCGAAGTCGCGGCCGACGAATTGCGCAAGCAACTCACCGTCGAGCGGACCGAGCTCGTTCACGTCCGTGACGCGCTCACAGCGGCTCAGCACGCGCAGGCGGTCGCCGAAACCCGGGCCGCCGACGCGGCCCGAAGCATCGATGAGCAGAAGGCCCTCCTCGCGCAGGCGCGCCAAGACCTGGCGGATACCTTCAAAGCACTGTCCGGGGAAGCGCTTCGCACGAACAACGAAGCGTTTCTCGACCTCGCCAAGACCTCCTTCTCGGCGCTTCAAGCCGAGGCGAAGGGCGAACTCCTTCACCGCCATCAAGCTGTGGAGCAACTCGTCAAACCGCTGCACGACGCCCTCAAACGCTATGAGGACCACCTGCTCGCGATGGAACAGTCGCGGCAGTCGGCCTACGGTGGTCTGGATCAGCATTTGAAGCAGCTCGCGGAATCACACCAACGGCTCCAACAAGAAACTAGCAATCTGGTGCGGGCTCTCCGGGCGCCGAACATTCGCGGTCGCTGGGGTGAGATCACCCTCCGTCGCGTGGCCGAGCTCGCCGGCATGGTGGCGCACTGCGACTTCTTCGAGCAGGAGAATATCGCGACGGAAGAGGGTCGTCTCCGTCCCGACATGATCATCCGTCTCCCCGGTGGTCGCCACATTGTCGTCGATGCCAAGGCTGTCCTCTCCGCCTATCTCGACGCCCACGAAGCCGCCGATGACGCGCAACGCCAGGAACGTCTTCGCCGCCACGCCGCGCAGATCCGGACGCGCATGGAGCAGTTGAGCGGGAAGGCCTACTGGAACCAGTTCGCCCAAGCGCCGGAGATCGTCGTGCTCTTCCTGCCCGGTGAGCACTTCCTCTCGGCGGCGCACGAGCTCGATCCTACGCTGACGGAAGAGGGCTTCGCGCGCCGTGTGATTGTCGCGACACCCACGACATTGATCGCGCTCCTCCACGCGGCGGCCTACGGCTGGCGTCAAGAGCAATTGAGCGAACACGCTCAGCAGGCCGGCCAACTCGGCAAGGACCTGTACGAGCGGATGGGCATGTTGAGCGAGCATCTCGAATCCATCGGACAGGCGCTGGGGAAAAGCGTGCAGGCGTACAATCGAGCCGTCGGGTCGCTGGAAACACGGATTCTGCCCGCGGCAAGAAAATTCAAAGAACTGGGGATCGGCTCGGAGAAAGAGGTTCGGGTCCTGGAAGGCCTCGATGTGGCGCCTCGGTTGATCGAAGACAAGAAGGAAGGGGAACGGGATGAATCGAGAGCAGCAGATGGTCCATGAGTTTCATGAGACATTCGGCATCCTGGTGCACGGGCGGCCAAGCGTAGCTGATGAGCGGACACGACAACTGCGCGTCCGGCTCATCGAAGAGGAATTTGCCGAACTCCGCGAGGCCCTCGAGCACGAGAACTTGCCGTCCATCGCGAAAGAACTTGCCGATCTCCTGTACGTCGTTTACGGCACCGCTGTTTCGTACGGGATTGACATCGAGCCGGTCTTCCGAGAAGTACATCGCTCGAACATGAGCAAAGTCGGCGGCTACAAACGCGATGACGGGAAATGGGTCAAACCTGCTCACTACTCACCGGCGTCCGTCGCCCCGATCGTGGAGGAACAACGCTGCCGATAAGAACGACGTCCAGACGAGCGCTACAGGCTGCTGCACGATGACCACGCGCTGCGCACGATGCCGTGCAGGTGCGGCGCGGCTGGTCGCTCCGGCCGGCCTACTGGATCGATTACTTCGCCTGTTCTTTTTCCTTCCCTTCCGCTGCCAGGTGTGTACCACGCGCTTCCATCGCTTCTCGATCGCCGCCGCGCTTCAGCCGCAGCCTGAGGACAAGCGCGAATACCTCCGGCTGCTGACGAGTTTTCAAGCCGTCGTCGCGGGGGTCGATGGTCCCGCACCCGCGCGCGTGGTCGATCTGACCGTGGCCGGCTGTGGTCTGGAGACCACGACACCGATGGCCAAAGGCGCCTTCGTTCGCCTTCAGCTTCTTCCGCCAGAGGAGCAGACTGCGATTCGAGTGGAAACCGCGATTGTCCGCTCTCAACGGCCGGATGCGGTCGGGGTGCAATTCCTGGAATTCGCCGCGACCGATGCGCGTCGCTTGCGCGATTATGTGCACTCGCTGCTGACGCAGCCCAACCCGGCCGCGTTGGCCTAGCCGCCTATCACACACCGACGAGAAGATTGTCGATGAGGCGAATGCCGCTGAGGCGAATCGCGCCGAGCAGGGCGACGCGGCGCTCGATCCGCGCGACCGGCTCGAGTGACTCGGGATCGCAGACGGCAAGATAATCGATTCGAACGCGGCGCTCGCGTTTCAGCGTACCTTGCATCACGCGTCGAATCGTGTGCGCATCCCCCGTTCCCCTCCGTACCGCCGCCTCGCCGGCCTTGAGCGCCTGATAGAGGATCGAGGCCGCCTTTCGGTCTTCCGGCGTCAGATAGACGTTGCGCGAGCTGAGCGCCAGCCCGTCGGGCTCTCGAACCGTGGGGCAGACGATAATGCGGCCTGGGAGATTCAAGTCGCTCGCCAGGCGGCGCACGACCACGCTCTGCTGGTAGTCCTTCTGCCCGAAGAACGTTTGATCAGGCTGGACGAGGCTGAGCAATTTGGTGACGACGGTCGCGACCCCTTCGAAATGCCCCGGGCGCGCTTCCCCCTCCCATCGGCGTGACACGCCGGCCACGATCACCAAGGTTCGGTGATCGGCGTGATACATTTCCTCGCGTGGTGGAGCGAAGATGACATCGACCCCCTCGGCGCGACACATGGCAGCGTCACGGCGAAAGGGACGCGGATAGCGGTCCAAATCCTCGCCCGGCCCGAACTGCGTCGGATTGACGAAGATGCTGACCACGACGGCATCGCACGCGAGACGCGCCGCGCGGATCAGCGTACGATGGCCGTCGTGAAGAGCTCCCATCGTTGGGACCAGCG
Organism: Nitrospira sp. Vd2; assembly: GCF_979581665.1. Classification (NCBI taxonomy): domain Bacteria; kingdom Pseudomonadati; phylum Nitrospirota; class Nitrospiria; order Nitrospirales; family Nitrospiraceae; genus Nitrospira; species Nitrospira sp. Vd2. Next base: position 127,911 of record NZ_CEFZSK010000040.1, read on the forward strand.
CTATGGTAACGCGCTCTCGCTGAAGCGCGCTTCTCCAGGCGATCAATTGGCGGACCGTTCGGATGGTACGCATCAAGACGGACGAGAGCCGGTACAGGCGGGCTTGGCGCCATACCGTGAGGCGGGTTGCGGCTCCAATCGCCGCACGACGGAAGAATCGGTCAGCGAGTCGAGCAGCTCACGAGCGGTTCGGCCGCTCACCGGATGACGCCAATCGGGAGCCAACTCGACCAACGGGACCAGTACGAACCGCCGTGTATGCAGCCGGGGGTGGGGCACGATGAGATCGGCGGTTTCAACTATTTCTGAACCGTACGACAAGACATCGAGGTCCATCGAACGCGGCCCACCCCGGCGCGCCTCATCGCGTCCCAACGCTCGCTCGATCTCGCGGCATATTTCCCACACGCGCCGAAGGGACAGCTCCGTCTCGATCTGGACCACTCCGTTGAGAAACCACCCAGTGCCGGGATTCGAGTGCTCATCGACGATCGGCTCCGTTTCATACAGCGACGACACCGCCACGAGCCTGGACTGTGGCAACAGGCCCAACAGGGTGACCGCCCGAGCGCACAGATCCACACGGTCCCCTTGATTTGAGCCAAATGCGAGAAAAGCGGTTACCGCCATAGGTTCGAGAGCCGGCTCACAATCCTACTTTCTCAAGTCGCTGGACCGCCTCTGCCAACCGCTCCTTGGACGTGGTGACCGTCATCCGAATGTAGCCTTCGCCCGGCTGCCCAAAGCCGTTCCCGGGCGTCGTCACGACGCCGGCCTTCTCCAGGACATGAGCCGTAAAGGAGGTCGACGTATAGCCTTTCGGCACGGTGACCCACACATAGAAAGCGGCGCGCGGTGTTTCCACTTCCAGCCCGAGCTTTCTCAGACCGGGAACCAGCACATCGCGTCGCTCCTGGTAAATCGCCCTGAGATCGTCAGTCACTTTCTCGTCAAGCTGGAGCGCCGCGATCCCCGCCTCCTGGACGGCCTGAAAAACGCCCGAATCCAAGTTGCTTTTCACCTTACCGAGTCCGGCCAGCACCTGCTTGTGGCCGACCGCAAAGCCGATGCGCCAGCCCGTCATGTTGTAGGTTTTCGAGAGCGAATGGAACTCGATGCCGACGTCCTTCGCGCCATCGACTTCCAAAAAGCTCGCGGGCCGCTGGCCGTCGAAATAAATTTCCGAATACGCCGCATCGTGGCACACAATGATCTGATGTCGCTGCGCAAAGTCGACCACGCGTGTGAAGAACTCACGGCCGGCGACGACCGAGGTCGGGTTGTTCGGCGAATTGATGAACATCAACTTGGCGCGTCCGGCGATGTCGTTCGGAATCGCCGTGAGGTCAGGCAAAAATCCGTTCTGCTTGAGCAACGGCATCACATATGGCACCCCTCCGGCGAAGGTCGTGCCCACAGGATAGACGGGATAGCCCGGACTCGGCACGAGCACGATATCCCCGGGGTCGACAAAGGCGAGCGGGATATGCCCGATGCCTTCTTTGGAGCCGATGAGGGTCAACACCTCGGTGGCGGGATCGAGGGAGACGCCGAACCGCCGCTTGTACCAGTCGGCGACGGCCGAACGAAAGGTCAGTAGCCCTTCATAGGATGGATACTGATGATTCTTGGGATTTGCCGCTGCGCGCTTGACCCGTTCGATGATCGGAGCCGGTGTCGGCAAGTCAGGATCACCGATGCCGAGATTAATGATGTCCACGCCACGGGCAATCGCCTTTTGCTTCATCTCGTCGATCGCGGCGAACAAGTACGGCGGCAGTGTTTTGATTCGACTGGCAACCTCGATTGGAAATCCGGCCATTCCCGCTGCTCCTTTCTCCGTCAGATCCCGTGACCCCGAAATCTGAGGCCTAGGGTACTGCACAGAAGTGCGGGGAATCAACGTCACGCACCCCGCGAGGAGGCCATCTGTCAAGCATCGCTATTCGCTCGTCTGCCGTGCGCTTCCGGTTGGTAGCGCTTTCCGTGACCGTCGGCTACAATGTTCGCGATGATTCGCCATATCAAAAGCGCCGATGATCTTGCGTGGCTGTTGCACCACACGCAGGCATTTCCCGGCGGCCATATCACTGAATTGCTGGTTCAGAAGCAGCGGATCTTCGATGAGTCGACCGCGCGTGAAATCACGGCGGGCACCGCCATCAGCGCCGTGATCCGCTATGACGTCGCCCTTCGGGGCATCGAGGGCTTCTACTCGGTGAGCCGGGTGGCGAAACTGACCATGAAGGGCGTGACGGATTTCTCGATCTTTGAACAGGAAGGGGCCGATTTTTCCGAGATCGCATCGCTTCACGCCGAAATTTCAGGCGGGCGCTTACGCTTTTGGTTCGACCCGGGCGGCGAACTGTACGTGATTTGCGATGAAGCGGTGCTCGAAGAAATTTCCCGGCCCGGCTCGGTCCGGCCGATTCGCAGCGGGATGACCGAGTGGACATTTCAAGCCGAAACCGGACAATTGCCGACTGCCGACTGGTTCCTCGAACAACTCGACCGGGCCGGCGTACCATGCGTGTGGCGGGAAGTTCGGCCACAAGCGCCGATACATCCCGGCATTCGCTGGACCGGCGTCTTTCTCCCCGCGTCGACGCACGGGCTGCCCGCAAGCGCCGGCGTCTCGATCCAAGCCTTCGGACCCCTCGACGGCTCGTGTTTCGGCATCACGCTGCGCGCGTCGGATCCTCATGAGGAGACGATCAGCCGACTGCTCGTCGCTCTGGCGGATGTCATTGCTCGGGGATTTTCAGGGATGTGCCTGGCCGGCAATCACGTGATGGAACGAGAGGAATGGCTGGGCGCCCATCACCTCGGACGGGACTTCTAACCCCGCTGCTTCTGCGCCTCATCCGCGTCCGCTAATGAGACCCCGCCACGGCCCCGTTCAAGGCCGCTTCGGCCTTCTGATTGACGCACTCCACCAGATGCCAGAACTTGAGCGGATTGACGCGCTCCTTCCGGGCGATTTGAAGCGACGTCCCTTCCAAGACGGTATTGAGGGAGAGATCGGTACGGAAGCCCAAGTGCTTGCACAGGGGAGAGATGACCTTTTCCACCGCCGCGATCAGCTTGTTGCCGTTGCTGAAATGATTCAGCATGATGATGCGGCCTCCCGGCTTGCAGACGCGGATCATTTCGGTGACGACCTTACGATGGTCGGGAACGGCAGTCACGACGTAGGCCGCCATGACGGTATCGAACGTATTATCCGGAAATTCCATCTGCCCGGCATCCATCCGCAGCAGCTCGACGTGCGTCAACCCGTGCGCTTCCATCCGCTTTCTTGCCTGCTCCAACATGCCGGTCGAGAGATCGATTGCCACGACCCGGCAGTGCTTCGGATAGAGCGGTAACGCCCACCCGGTCCCCACGCCGACTTCCAAGACATGCTCACCGGGCTTCACATTGAGGCGCCGCACCGCCGCCTCGCGTGAGTCGTTGAAGAACGGCCCGAAGATGTGATCGTAGACACCGGCATAACTGCTGTACACGCGTTCGACTTTTTCTAAATCCATATGTCCTCTCCCCACAAAACAGTCCCCCGAGGGCTCTCCGTGCCAGAGACGGTGACTGTCAATACACGCGAGTGGGAAACTGAACTAAGGCGGGAAACCCTATTGAAGCCGCCGGGAAGGCCCACCTGACGAAACGGTTCGTAATGTAGCGAAAGTACGTGATCGAGTCAACACTTTCTACAAGAGGAGTGTTGTCAGAAATGCCGCTTGTGCATGGTCGGTGCGAGCATGACACCCAACGAGCGTCGCGCGAGGAAGCTGCGATGCCAAACGAGAGTGTGATAACGTCACTGCGTGATCGCCGGCGTCTTCGGTACGCTTCTGTTTCTCGCGCTCGTCATCGCGGATTGGTTTCACTTCACGAGCTTGACGCCCTCCGCCAGCCACTACGGGTGTCCAGTGGCCCGCGTTCACGATCGTCTCGACGTGTCGCCGACCTGCTTCGGTCTGTATGGGTTTGACGCCCACGGCGTCCTCCAACTTTCGCACGGCATCGCGCGCCTCGCGAAGGCCGAACGCCGCATTCTGCTTCGCCCGCAGTACCACCTCTTCTCCCGGCGCTTTCGCACCGCGTGGCCGTTGAAGGGGACGATCGAATGGCAGGCCGACGGGGCAGGCACGCACGTGATCTGCACGAAGCGCGTGCCCTGGTCCTCCGCGATTCTGACGTTGGTGTGGTTTCTGCTCGTCGGGATGGGGACCCTCGCCTTTCTGGTCTCGTACATCAGCCAGGGCGGATTTGCGACTCTCAGCGGCGTCGCGATGGGTGTGGGCATTACGGCGATCGGCGCTGTAGTCCTCGCCTTTGGACTGATCATCGTCGCATTGGCCTACCGGCTCGAAGATCATCGCCTCATGCAGACATATACCGAACTGCGGACGTTCCTGAATGGCGACCCTGTCGGCACGCCGTGACGGGCCCTCTGCCGCTGAGCTTTAACGCTGTTACGGCCGGTAGGCTTCAAGGAATCTGGCCGTCACATCCGTCAACTGCCCGGTCTGATTCGTCCTGATGAGCCCGAGAATAATGCCGCGGTGCTTGAGATGGAGACCGGCAGCGCGAACGGCATTGAGGTAGGCCTTCCAGCGACGTGACTCGTCGCTAAGGACGCGCATCCGTTCATCGGGCTCCATCGACTGTAACGTGCCGCCGAGTGCCTGCAGCGCCTTTTCAACGGTATCGTACGGGGGAGCGAGATGGAGCGCGGCATAGAACTGCTCGAGCTGATGGCGAAGGTCCTCTCTCGCCGAAGAAATGTCGGAGACCTCTTTACGGCCGCCGGGTTCCATCCGCATCAAAACATCAAACGGATGTTGAAGGTCCCGACATAGTGAGTCGAGTGATACGCTCCGTTGATCGCCCCGGGGATGGCCACAGGATTCTGATTGCCGGCGACCGTCCGTGGCTCATACAAGGCAACTTGGTAGGCCAAGTCCAAACCAATGCTCTTCGGGGCGAGGGGATGGCCGCCGCTACACGGGATAACCGCGAAGAAACGACCGCTCCCCTTGCACAGTGTCCCCAGTCCGACGGCGATCAGATGTTGATCGGCATCAGGAACGGCAGGATTATACGACGCATCCGGAACGACGGCCTGTGCATGCCAATACCCGCTGCGTAACGCGACTTCCCATCCGGGGAGCTGCGGGACCTCCAACCATTTCCATTCGGTCCCGAGCATCACGGTATAGCCGCCGCGCCAGTTTTGCGGGAACAGAATCGTCGTGCCGGTGCCGAGATGCACATCGGTCGACCGAAAGGACTTCCAATCCGTATAGTCGACGTCCAATTCCAATTTCCACTCACGATCGCGCGTGCGCACGGGCCAGACCGCGAATCCCCCGGTGAACGACTGCGGCAATACGGCCGTTGTCGATGCACTCGTGATCCGCCCTCCATTGGCCAGAAAGTCCCCGGTCAGATGAAGCGTCGCCTGGCTGCGATAGACGAACCCGATATTTGCCAGCGGCTTGCCTTGCTCATTGCGAATTGGCGAATAGAGAACACTCACGTTAAAGCCCGCCGCGGTGTCTTTGCCGTTCAGCTCCAGAGGAGTGCCGGCCGGCGGCAGCCCCGGCCCGCCCGATGAGATGAGCTGCTGCACGAACGCGCCCGAGCTTCCGGGTATCCCCGTAAACGTATAGATGTCCGCTCCCAGGCCGATCGAGAGCCCGGGGAGTACTTCATACGCCAGGGTCGGCTTGATGTCGATCAACGGGAGCTGCTCCATCGTCACCGCGGTGGCGAAAGGGCTCGTGGTCGGATACTGGTAGACGAGGCCGAAAGGAACGGCGACCCCGATGCCGGCCGTGAACCCGCTGAGCCGTGACGTCGCGACATCGCCGAGATTCGCCGTTGCATAAAAATTGAACGGCACCGGAGACGCAACACTGTTACCGAAGTTTCCCGACGTCGTCACGCCGGTGGGGCTCGTGAACTGGGTCGACCCGCCGACGAACCAGGCCCCGCCGTAGAATTGCACGCCGCGGAGCTGAGTCATTCCAGCGGGATTGTAATGGATCGCCGAGGGGTCATCGGCCTGAGCGGTAAACGCGTTCGCCTGGGCTGATGCTGCCGAGCCCTGGTTATAGAGGCGGAACGCCGAGGGTTCGGCAATGCCGGTCTTGACGAGCAGAACGGCGAGGGCGGTGAGGAGTGCAAAGGACAGTCGGCAGCATCGACGACCTTCGCGGTTCCGGATCGGACCATTCGGCCGTGGCAGCATCGGGGCGGGATAGTAGCACGAGTTGGGATAGTGCGTCGAACGGTCGGCTTTGACCCGAGCCACTTGGGCCTGGAAAAACCCCGTAGATTTAGCCCGCGATTAGTGGTATTCTGGGCCGCCATTTACCGGACGAGGGCTGAACATGAATCCCTCTGCTGCCGTCTTTCCTGACCATATCTTCGAGGAGCTCAGCAAGCGAGAGCTGCGTGACGTTCTTGAGATCAGCCACTACATTGCGCGCACACGGACAGTCGACGATGTCACGTTGGTCTTGCACAAGATCCGAACCTCCTTCGAATTTCCCCAGGTCATCGGCGGTCTCGCCCAGGTAGACGCGCAGGGCCGCTTCCGGCAGTACACGAAAATCCTCAACATCAGTTATCCCAACGATTGGCTGTACGTCTATGCCAAGAACGGCTATGCCGAGGTGGACCCGATCTTCGTCTCATTGATGCGGGCGCCCGGCGCCCATGTCTGGGCACACACCTACGAGGGGGCCAAGGCGCCGAAGCAACTCGCCTTCATCGAAGAAGCCAAAGGGTTCGGGGTGGACAATGGCGTGAGCGTCAGCCAACACGCGGCTGATCAAGGCGTGATCAGCTTCTTTTCTTTTGCGGGCGCCGAGGCAGGCGTCCCACAGCGATACGTCCCGTTGGTGCACTATCTCACCGATCAGCTTCACGAAGTGCTGCTCCATCTGGCGCCGAGCAATCCGCCGAACGTCACCGCGCCGCTGACATCACGGGAGCTGACCGTATTGAACTGGGTGAAGCTCGGCAAGACGAATGCGGAGATTGCGGTGATCATGGGCATCTCGGAACGGACCGTTCGATTCCATGTCGAACGGATCTTTGTCAAACTCGACGTGACCGCCCGCGCGCAAGCCGTCGCTTGCGCGATCGAACTCGGTCTCCTACCCGCTTAGTCTTTGGCGCGATAGAAACATTCGGCCGGCAGACCGTCCACGGTGACGCGCCAGACCTACCAACCGGCCATGGCAGAGTACACCGGAAGCAGTGTCGCGCAAGCGACTTTCCCTTCCTGTTTTTGGCGCGATAGAAACATCTGTCCGGCAGACCCGCCACCGTGACGCGCCGGAGTACCGACCCGGCTTGGCCCACCAACGCCGTAAGCAGTGTCGCGCGGCGCGACACAATTTTGTCCAGATAGGAACATCCAGGCAGCACTGCACTACGCGTCATGGCACATGCCGCAGTCTTTTTATCGTCCAAAAATTAGGATCTAAGTCGCGCCCCGCGACACCGCTTCCAGCGTGCGTCGGCACTGCCGGTCGGTAACTCTGGCGCGCCACCGTGGCGAGTGTGCCGTATGGCGGTTCCTGTCGCGCTAAAGTCATGCGGCCGCCGGCGCCTCGCGTGGTGGTTCGGGCTCCGTGGTCGTCATCCAATGGAGAAACGCCGGCCGCTGTACCGCGTTCAACGATCGGAAGTGCTCCAAATCAAGAAGTGCGGCGCGTGACACGGTATTGCCGGGAGGCATGATGACCGCGGGGCCGATCGGCACGCACGGAAAGCCCAACATACGGGTGACACGCAAGAAATTTTGCTCGACCTCCAAGTAACAATACCGGACATCCTGATTGAGACACCATTGATACATACCCTTGAAAATTGCTCGCATCACCGACAACGACTCACCACGCCGGCGAAGTTCCGGCGCCACCGCCAATCGGGTAATTTCCATCGTATCCGGCTCTGTCCGGATCACGTGATCTTCGCTGACGAAGCACCGGAATTCCCGCTCGAGCATGAACGGTCCGGGCCCCGGTAAGATCCGCGCCATGCCGACAAGCTCGGATTCCTGTCCCCAGACAGCAATCGTCACGCCACGGCGATCGTAGTCATCGATCTCTAACCCATCCACGCGGCACGCCACCCATCGCAGTTCTTCTGCGAATACCCGATGGCGCAATCGAAACGCCGCTCGGTGCTCCGCATCGCTCTCAACCGTCTTGATGAGATACGGCCCCTCCTGAAACTGGACACGTTCTCTCGCTCCCGTCTCCACCATTGCCGTTTCCATCTCTCCCTCCCCGAAAAGGTCCGGTGCAGAAGTCGCGGGCAGAATCCCCCGGATTTCGTCTGCGTGTCACCTGGCGGATCCGCCAGGTGCCGCTCGGGCGGACTCGCGCTATGTTTGTGCGACAGAACGGAGCGGTCCAAGAGAGCGCGAGATCAGGACACACCGAATCTTCAGATGGAAGGCGTACATGATTGACGAAATGAACAATGGCAACAGTCGGCAGCCGCCGGGGCTCGGCGTCCACGTCACTGCGGGAGAAGTCTGGCTCAAATTCACCCCCCTCACGGGACCAAGGGGGATGCTGAACCTCGAAGCGCTCGTCGCCGCCTGTGGCGACTACCTGCTCCGTCCCGACGTCAAAGCCGCCATTTCAGCTTGGTGTCGTGAAACCCGAATCGGGCACGCGTTGGACTTGTTCACGGATGACACGGTGCGACGATCTGATCACACAGGGTAGAGGTCTTTACATGGCCACACGAGTACAGATGCTCCACACCGAACCGCCTGCGCCCCGTGTGGCGCGGTTGAACCATACCCGTCCACCTCGGCGCAACCGCGCCGCACCATCGCTGGAGGCACGGCTGCATCAACTGGAAGAGGAACGCGAGCGGATCAGCCGCGATCTCCATGACAGCGTGCTGCAATCCCTCTATGCCGTGGGGTTGAAGCTGCGCGCGTCCAAACTGCTGAATCCTGAGGCTCCTACCCGCGCGATTGAGCACCTCGAGCAGGCGGTCGCGCAGCTGGACGAAGCCGTGGAAGAGCTGCGAGGGTTCCTGCGCGCCGATTTGAGGCACGACCGGGTCGCGGAATCGGGGCTTGAGCGCGGGCTCCGGTCCCTGGCGCTCTCGATGACCGCCGCGAGCGGGGTCACGCCGCACCTCTCGTTCCATCCGCTCGCCGAACAGCTTCTGCCACGGCAACATGTCCGCGAGGTGCTGCACATCGTACGGGAAGCCATCAGCAACACCATCCGGCACGCACAGGCGACCGATCTGCGCCTCACGGTCGAAGTCCTGCACGACCGTCTCCGGATTGAAGTTCAAGATAACGGCACCGGCTTTCGGCTCCATCGAGGGACGCGCCCGGGGTTCGGCTTACGGAATTTGACTGCGCGCGCCGAACATATCGGCGGCCGCCTCCGCATCGTCTCAGCGCCGTGGCGCGGGACGCGCGTGGTCTTCGAATGGCCGGGGGTTTCCCAATGATCAAACACAAAACGCTCTCGCTCGTGATCGTCGATGATCATGAAATCGTCCGGGTCGGACTCCGGACCATGCTCGAACTCGTCCCCGGTCTACAGGTCGTAGGCGAAGCGGGAACTGGCGCGGACGCGCTGACCGTCGTCCAACGGCTCCACCCTGAGCTGGTGTTGCTCGACATTCGCCTGCCCGATATGAGCGGCGTCGACCTCTGCCGGCATATCATTTCGGCGGCGCCCGGCACCCGCGTCCTCTTCCTGACGAGCTATGCCGACGATGAGACGGTCCTCGACGCGGTGCTTGCGGGAGCGCAAGGGTATGTGGTCAAGGATATCAGCAACAAAGCCTTGCTCAACGCCATCCAGACCGTGGCAGCGGGGAAATCGTTGCTGGACCCGCAAGTGACCGCGCACACATTGTCATTCATCCGAGCGCGCTACGGCGTTGGAGGGCGTCAGAAAGCAGTCTCGCTCTCGCCGCAAGAGGAACGGGTGCTCAAGCTCGTCGCCGAAGGGCAGACGAACAAGGAAATCGCCGCCACTCTGAAGCTGAGCGACAAGACCGTAAAGAATTATCTCGCCAACGTGTTCGACAAATTGCACGTCACGCGCCGTTCGCAGGCCACCGCGGTCTACTTAAAAGCCGCCAAATAGGCCCGGACGGCGGCGACCCTCATGGCCGAGAGGGACATCGTCCACCGATGCACCGACGCACGGTGCGAGTGACACCAGCCTCGCCTTGACCGCCCTCACCGCCTTCGCTATTCTGGGCCGACCCGCACGGCCATGCTTCGTCGTTACATCACCTGGATCGTCCGCCACCGGCTTCTGGTCATTCTCGCGTCCGTCGCCCTGTCGCTCTTCTTTGCCACGCGCATCGGCAATCTCAAGGTCATCGTCGATCCGAACGACAGCCTCCCGCAGGAACATCCCTACGTCGTCGCCACAAACGAGATCGAGCGCATCTTCGGCGGCCGGAATCTCGTCGTGATCGGCGTCGAGAGTGTCTCCGGCGATGTATTCCAGCCGCCGGTGCTGGACAAGCTTGCCCGCATCACCGACGGGCTCTTGGAAATCCCGGGCGTCGTTCGCAGCAACGTTATGAGCTTGTCCGCCCGCAAAGCCAAGGACATCGTCGGCACCGAGGAGGGCATGCAGGTGCGGCCACTCATGGAGACGCCGCCGCGCGACCCGGCGGAACTCGCCGAACTCAAGCGCGCCCTCTACGCGAATCCGATCTACGTCGATTCCATCGTCTCGAAGGATGGTCGGATGGCCGTCGTCATCGCGGATTTCAAATTCGGTCCGGAGCTCCACGGCTATCGCGCGATCAAGGAGCGGGTGGAATCGGTGATCGAGCCGCTCCGCGACCCCACCGTTCGTATTTATCTGAGCGGCATCTCGATCAACCTCGCGTGGCTGGAAATTTACTCCGAGCGCATGGGGGTCCTCTTTTTTGCCGCCCTCGCCGTCATCATGGTCATCCTGTATACCTCATTCCGCTCGTTTCAAGGGATGCTCGTCCCGATCGTCACCTCGCTGATGAGTGTGATCTGGGGCCTGGGCGTGATGGGGCTGCTCTCGATTCCGATGGATACCTTCAACGCCACGACCCCTATCCTGATCATGGCCGTCGCGGCCGGGCACTCGGTGCAAATTCTCAAACGGTATTACGAAGAGTACGGACGCTTGCGCGACGCCCAGGCGGCGGTCATCGAATCGTTCGTGAAGATCGGCCCGGTGATGGTGACGGCCGGCAGCATCGCCGTCGTGAGCTTTCTCGCGCTCACCGCCTTTCCTACGCTGACGATCCGAGTCTTCGGCGTGTTCACGGCCATCGGCATCTTATCGGCGATGATCCTCGAAATGAGCTTCATCCCGGCCTTTCGCTCTTTCCTGTCGGCGCCGCGCGGTTTGGAAATGGAACAGGAGCGCCGCGCGAACTGGCTCGATCGCCGCCTGCTGGCCCTGGCCCGGCTCATCAGTGAGCGTCGATGGGCGCCTCTCTTCGGCACGCTGACCGCCGGGTTGGCGCTGCTCATCGCCGGTCTCCCGCTCATCACGATCGACAACAGCTTGAAGGGGAATTTCTCGCCCGATAGCCCCGTGCGCGTCGACGATGTCCCGCTCAACCGCGGGATGGGCGGCACCAATACGCTGTATCTGTTGGTCCAGGGACGGGAGCCGGACGCCATCAAGGAGCCGGCGGTGCTGCAGGCCATGGAAGCCGTCCAACGTCGGTTGGAAACGCGGTATGCGGTCGTCGGCAAAACCCAGTCGCTCGTCGATTTCCTTCGTAAAATGCATCGCGCGATGAACAGCGATGATCCCGCCTTCGATCGGCTTCCTGAGAGCCGGGACCTCACGGCGCAGTATCTGTTGCTCTATTCCATGTCCGGCGATCCCGGCGATTTCGACACCTATGTGGATTACGACTATCGGTCCGCGGTCATCTGGGCCTACCTGAAGACGGACAGCACGGCCGCCATTGAAGCGATCATCCGCGAGCTTCGGCCGTTCATCGCTCAAGAATTCCCGGCCGACTACACGGTGAGTATCGGCGGCGGCATGGCGCAAGGGGCGGCGCTGAACGATGTCATGGTCGCGGGGAAACTGCTCAACATCGGCGTGATCGCCGTCAGCATTTATGTCATCTCGTCGCTCGTCCTGAAATCGGCCGTCGCCGGCCTGTTCGTGCTGATCCCGCTGGTCTTGGCCGTCATCGTGAACTTCGGCATCATGGGCCTGACGGGAATCCGGCTGGACATTGGCACGTCGGCCGTCTCGGCGATGGCGGTAGGGGTCGGGGCCGACTACGCGATTTACGTGATCTACCGGTTCCGGGAAGAGATGAGCCGGCAACCCGATGAACCCGCCGCGATCGAGAGGACGTTGGCGACGGCGGGGAAAGCCGTCGTCTACGTCGCGCTGTCCGTTGGCGCGGGGTATTCCGTCTTGATGTTGACCGGGTTCGGCATGCACGCGCGACTTGGCTTCCTGGTGGCCACCGCAATGGCCATGAGCTGCCTCGCCGCTGTGGCGGTCCTCCCCGCGATGCTCGTGCTCACGCGTCCGGCGTTCGTGTTCTCTTCCGCGCACCTCTTCGGCACCCGTCTGGAACGCGCGACCCCGCCCGGCGCGCCGGCGTGACGGCGAGCCCCCGTAACGGAAAGGAGCAATCGTGCGGCGCACATCGATGTCCCTCTCATCATCCCTCGCCCTCCTGAGCGTCCTCATGCTCATGACACACGGTCAGGCAGAGACGGGCCAACCGACCGGGCGCGAGATCATGGAGAAGAATTTTTACGCCGCCAAGGTCCGGCGCCTCACCAATGAGAGCACGATGACGCTCATCAACGACAAGGGCCAGCAACGGGTCCGGAAAATGCGCAGCGTGTCGGTGCTGCAGCCGAACGGCATCGACAGCAAGCTCATGATCCGCTTTCTCTATCCGGGCGACGTGCAGGGCACGGGGTACTTGCAGATCCAGCATTCCGACGGCGAGGACGATATGTGGATTTTTTTGCCGGCGCTCAAGAAAGTGCGCCGCCTCGTGGCGAACAATAAGAAGGACAGCTTCGTGGGCTCGGATTTCTCATACGGCGATATCCTGCTCCCGGTCGTCGATACGTATCAGCACCGGCTTCTTCGCAGCGAGGCGCTCGACGGCGAGGACTGCTATGTCGTCGAGTCGGTTCCCTCGACCGATCAGATCAAAAAAGATTACGGCTACGCCCGCCGCGTCGCGTGGATCCGGAAGAGCAATTTCATGGAGAAGAAAGTGGACTACGACGATGCCGCGGGACGTCCACTGAAAACCCAAGTGGTGCCGCAGGTGAAGGAGGTAGACCCCGAACTGCACCGGTGGTGGGCGCTCCGTCGAGAAGTCATCAACCACCAAACCGGCCATCGGACGACCTTAACGTTCGAAGGGCTCGATGCCACCAAACCGGTGCCGGACGATTTCTTTACGCCTCGGTATCTGGAACGGGAGAAATGAATGGACGCCGCTACGGAGCGGGGCCGACGATCGGTCCGTTACTCGCTGTCGCGCTGCTGTTCCTTCTCGCGGCGATCCCTGCGATGGGCGCCTCGCGCTCGACCAAGCCACCGGTAAAGCCGTCCGCACCTGCCCAAGCACCCGCGGCATCGCCGGCGCAGCCGGCGCCTTCTGAAATCCAAGGGCCGCCGCCCCCTCCGCCGGCGGCCCCGTCGCCGCCATCCGCACCGGCAGCCGCATCGCCTTCACAAGGGATACCTAGCACGTCACCCGAGATTCAGGGACCGCCCACGCCTACACACGATCCATCGGTCGAGACGCCCGCCCCCGCAACGCCGATGATCGAGGCCGAGCTTGAATCTATTGCCGCACCGTCCGGTGAGGAGCCTTCGCGCTGGCGGCGTTGGATCGAAGAAGCGGGAATCGGCGGCCACGGTCGCTTTGACTACTATTCGGCCTCCAAGCGCCTCGATAACAATCACAGCCTCCCGGGCTTCACCCTGCAGCCGAAGGCGATGCCGAAGTTCGGATCCTGGGGGGATGCGAAAATCGAAGGCCGTTTCACCGATCAGGATGTCAGCAGCGGACGCGAGCCCAGGCAAGGCCGGCTCTTGGAAGCATACACGAACCTCTACTTCGGATCGGTGGACGTGCGCATCGGCAAGCAGATCATCCCGTGGGGGCGCGCCGACGCCTTGAACCCGACGGACAACCTCACGCCCAAAGACTTCACGGTGCTCTCTGCCCGCGACGAGGAAGACCGCCGCACCGGCACGTTCGGGATCAAGACCAACTATTACAGCGGGCCTTATACGCTCTCGTTGATCTGGCTCCCGCTGTTCAATCCGAACACGATTCCGATCGCACGGCCTCCGGGATTCCTGATTACGGAAGAGAAACGCAACAGCGGAGCGGGGCCGGATCAAGGATTCGCCATCAAGCTGGACCGCACGGCCGGCGACCTCGATTGGTCCGTCAGCTACTACCAGGGCTTGGATGTCTTTCCCGTTGGCCGGCCGGTCACCACGACCGAGGCCGTGCTGATCCACAATCGGTTAAACGTCATCGGCGCCGACTTCGCGAAGCCGATCGGGCGCTACGGACTTCGCGGCGAAGCCGCGTACGTGCAGACGCAAAATTTTTCGGGCACGGATCCCATCATCAAGTTCCCATTCTTCTATTACGTTCTCGGGATCGACCGGGACATCACCGACGACCTGAACATCAATATCCAGGCCTATCAACGGCTCATCATCAACTGGCACGACCGCTTTCAGATCCAAGACCCGCTGCTCCGGAACATCGCCACGCTCAACGTGATCTTCAATCAACAGCAGGACCGCTACCAGGAAGGCCTGACCGGCCGCCTCAAAGCCACCTGGTTCAACAAGACGCTCGAAGGCGAATTGCTCGGAGTGTTCAACGCCAATCGCACCGACTTTTTCCTGCGCCCTTCGCTCACCTATGCCTTCACCGACGTGTGGAAGGGCTACATCGGCTGGGACATCTTCAACGGGCGCCGCGAATCGTTCTTCGGACGCCTGGAGCCCACGACGTCCTTTTTCGTCGAACTCCGCGCCACACTGTAAGGCCGCTGTCCGGCGGCGCTGTGCTATCATGCGCGACCATGGCCTCACTCCTGCCCAATAGTGACCGCGACCGCCTGAAGGCGACGGCAATCTCTGCCGCCACGGCGGCGGGGACCATCGTGCAAGACTACGCGCGGACCGGGTTTCGCGTCAGCCACAAGGACGTCGTCAATCTGGTCACCGATGCCGATCGGGCGGCCGAACAGGCGATCGTCGAAGCCATCCGAGCCGTCTATCCG
The DNA here is from genome assembly GCF_979581665.1 of Nitrospira sp. Vd2. Lineage (NCBI taxonomy): Bacteria > Pseudomonadati > Nitrospirota > Nitrospiria > Nitrospirales > Nitrospiraceae > Nitrospira > Nitrospira sp. Vd2. Next base: position 143,239 of record NZ_CEFZSK010000040.1, read on the forward strand.
TCCCATCGCATCTTGGCCGAGGAACGCGGGCGCGAGAACAAGGGAGAGTCGCCTTATCAATGGGTCATCGACCCGCTCGACGGCACGACGAACTTTGCCCACCGCTTTCCCGTCTACTGCGTCTCGATCGCGGTGGAATACCAAGGGGAGATGATTCTGGGTGTGGTGTACGATCCCACGCGCGACGAACTCTTCGTGGGGGAGCACGGGCGCGGCGCCACCCTCAATGGGCACCGAATCCACGTTTCCACCACCGAGGCGCTGAATGGCGCGCTCGTGGTCACGGGGTTCGCATACGACGTCCGCCGCAGCACGCACAACAATCTCGATTATTTCTCCCGCTTCGCGCTTCGCGCGCAGGGCGTCCGGCGCACGGGGGCGGCGGCGTTGGATCTCTGTTACGTCGCGGCGGGCCGCTTCGACGGCTTTTGGGAGATGAAGCTACATCCGTGGGACATGGCGGCGGGGACGCTGATCGTCACGGAAGCAGGCGGCCGGGTCACGGACTTTCACGCCGGGCCTTTTTCGATCTATGGAACGGAATTACTCGCGAGCAACGGCGCGATTCATGCGGCGATGGTCGAGGTTTTGACCAAGCGCGAGGAGGACTAACCCACGTCGGCGAAGACGCGATCGTACTCTTCCTTCAGAATCTTGTAGCACTCGCAGGAGACGGCCTGGAGTCCCGCGCGATCGATGATCTTGATCTTCTTGCGCCCGTAGACGATCAAGCCGGCATTCTGCAATTTCCGCGTGACGAAGCTCACGCTCGGCCGGCGCACGCCCAGCATTTCGGAGAGAAACTCCTGCGTGAACAGAAACTCACTGCTCCGCGACCGATCCTGCATGGTGAGCAGCCACCGTGCAAACCGCTTTTCGGCAGAATGCAGGCTGTTGCAGGCACCGGAGCGGGAGATTTGGGTCAACAGCGCGTGAGTGTACTGGGTGAGCAGCGTATGGAGCGGCCCGACTTCGCCCGCCTCCGCTTTGAAGACTTCGGAATCGATGCGCAACGCCTGGCCGGCCGCCTGCACCACGCCTTTCGCAACGGCCGTATCGACTCCCAAAAATACCGGGATGCCGACGACGCCTTCATTACCGATCGAGGCGATCTCCACGCTCGCCCCGTCTTCCATCACGCTGATCATCGAGATGACGGCCGAGGCAGGAAAGTAGACGTACTTAATTCGGTCTCCTTGTTCGTAGAGCACCGCGTTGTCGGCGAGCGAGACGATTTCGAGGTACTGGAAGAAGTCTTTTCCGCCCCGGACGGCCAAGGCCGCGAGCAGGCGATTGCGGAGTTCCACCGGAGGGATGTCGTGCCGTGCCATAAAAAAGTAGGCCACTTTAGGCTAAAGGGTTGGAAAATGTCTGTTCGGTCCATTACAACCGCGCCGTGCGGCGCGTTGACCGTCGTAGCGCAATTACGCAATTACGGCAGGCGGCCGAACAGGGCGTCACGCGTTCAGATCGATGACGACGCGTCCGCGAATCTGACCGTGCAAAATCGAGCGGCTCAATCGAGGCACGTCGCTCAGCGGGGCGACTTGAGTGATTGTGCGGAGGACCTCGCGAGGAAGTTCGGCCGCGAGACGGCGCCAGGCGGCGAGTCGGTCTTCTCGGGGTGTGCTACTTGAGGCAATGCCGATCATCGCCACGCCGCGGAGCAGGAATGGGAAGACGGTGGTGTGCAGCGCGCTGCCGCCCGCAAGGCCGCACACGGCCACACCGGCCCTGCGTTCCAACGTTCGGAGAATCGTGGCGAGCGTCTCGCCGCCCACCGTGTCGATGGCGCCACTCCATCGTTCGTGTTCCAACCCCTTGTTGCTGGAGGAGGACAACTCCGCGCGATCCAGAATCTCCTGGGCACCCAATCCCTTGAGATACTCGTGCAGCTCGCGGCGGCCGGTCGACGCCGCCACCCGATACCCGCGCGCCGCAAGGCACGCGATCGCGAGACTCCCGACGCCGCCGCCCGCGCCGGTGACGAGGACGGGACGCTCGGTCTTGCGCATGCTCCGCGCTTCAAGCGCCATCACGCTGAGCATGGCGGTCAATCCCGCCGTCCCAATCGCCATCACATCCTTCAACGTGAGACCGGCCGGCAGCGGCAAGAGCCAGTCTCCAGGCAGACGCGCGGCTTGGGCGTAGCCCCCCCAATGTTCTTCGCCGAGTCCCCATCCCGTCGCAATCACTTCATCACCGGGCTTGAAAGACTCCGACCGAGATTCAACGACGACACCCGCGAGATCGATCCCCGGCACCATCGGATAGCGCCGGATCACCTTCCCGCCTCCGGTGACCGCGAGGCCGTCCTTGTAGTTCAGGCTGGAGTAGCGGACGGACACGAGCACCTCACCTTTGGGGAGGTCTGCGGTCGTGACATCCCGAATGGCTGCCTCTACGCCCTTGCCTGTGGATTCGACGACAAGGGCCTTGATCGATGTGTCTTTCCCCATCATGGACTAGGGCACGAGCACGATCTTGCCGTATGCGCCCGGCTGCATGAGCAGCTCATGCGCCTCAGCGGCCTGAGCCAGGGGGAGCGTCCGACCGACGACCGGGCGGAGCACGCCGCTCTCCAATCCGGCGTACAAGCCCGCATGCGTGCGCCGCATCTCCTCGTCGCTCGCGTTGAACAACAACATCCCGAGGATCCGGGCATCGCGGACCATCGCCTCGCGCGGATCGATCGACACCGAGCCCCGGCTCCCGATGACGACCACGCAGCCCTTGGTCACGAGCAACCCGAGGTCCTGCGCCAAATTCACGTTGGCCAACATTTCGAGCACGACGTTAACGCCGCGACCACCGGTGATTTCGAGAATCCGATCGTGATACCTCGGTCCGCGGTGATCGATCACGTGGTGCGCGCCTTGCTCGCGCACCAGCTCACGCCCGCGCTCGGATCCCGCCGTGCCGATGACCGTCATCCCGGCCGCTCGGGCGATCTGCAGCGCGGCGAGGCCCACGCCGCCGCTCGCGCCGTGGACAAGCACCACATCGCCCGGGCGCGCGTGCGCGTAGTGAAACAGCGCGCGGTACGCCGTAGCGTACGGGATGGCTATAGCCGCCCCTTGTTCATATGAGACAGCCGGCGGGAGCGGATAGACCTGCGTCGCGCGACACAGCGTGTGGTCGGCATATGCACCGGTCAGCGTCCCGGCGGTATAGACGCGATCACCCGGCTTCATGCCCGTCATACCCGGCCCCACGGCCACCACGCTGCCGGCCGCATCGGTGCCCGGCGTGTAGGGCAGTGCCGGCCGATTGGCATACAGCCCCGCTCTGATGTACGTGTCGACCGGATTCACGCCGACGGCATGGATGCGCAGCAAGACCTGATCGGCTCCGACAGGAAGATCAGGAATCTCTTCCAGCCGCATGACGGAAGGAGCGCCAAATTCATGGACGCGTATCGCCTTCATCACCTTCCCTCTCGCCGTCACCAGTCTTCAATGTCCGACTTTGCCGTCGCGTTTCGGCCCTCGCGGCGCTTATAGTACTGTGATCACCTGGAGGAGGCCCATGGAGCAGACGCGTTACGTCATCATCGGGGGTGGGCTCGCCGCCAGTCAAGCCGCGAAACGATTACGCGAGCTGGACGGGCAGGCGAGCATCACGCTCATTGGCAGCGAGCCGTATCCGCCATACGACCGTCCGCCGCTGAGCAAGGAGTTTTTGCGTGGCGAGAAAGCCAGAAACGCGCTGTTCTTCGACCCGGTTGATGCGCTGACGGGCAAACGCATCGACGTGCATCTCGGCTGCTCCGTCACCAACCTCGATCCCACCGCGCACACGGTCACGCTGTCCAATGGACGCGCGCTGCGCTTCGACAAGGCGTTGATCGCAACCGGCGGCCGACCCGTTCCCCTTGGGATTCCGGGACATCACTTGCCCGGCGTGCACTATCTCCGAACGCTGGACGATGCGATCGCGCTGTCCGCCGAGGCACGACCCGGCACGCGGGCCGTCTTGATCGGCGCGGGCTTCATCGGCGTGGAAGTCGCGGCCTCACTCACGCAACGCGGCGTGCAGGTCACCGTGGTCGAAACGCAGCCGCGGATTTGGCCCCGGTTCGCAGAGGCCGGGCTCGCCGGCATGATTCAAGAGTATTGCACGGCAAAAGGCGTGACGTTTCGCACGCGGGAACACGTGACGGCTTTCCAAGGCCGCGACCGCATCACGCACGTGACTCTCCAGACGGATGGCACAGTGCCGTGTGACTTTGTGTGTATTGGGATTGGGATCCTTCCCAGCGTGGAGCTGGCACGCGGGGCCGGCCTGAACATCGACAACGGCATCGTGGTGGATGAGTATTTGCAATCCTCTCATCCCGACATCTACGCCGCTGGTGACGTCGCGAACTACCTCGACCCGATCTTCGGCAAGCGCCGCCGGGTCGAGCACTGGGGGCACGCCGAGTACACCGGCCAGCTAGCCGCCGAGAATATGGTGGGGCAGCGAAAGGCGTACGATCTCGTCACGTATGTCTGGTCGGATATCTTCGATCTCCACTTGGAGTTTGCCGGCGATGAAACCGAGCACGATCAGGTATTGCGGCGCGGGAGGCTGGAGGATCGGTCCTTCTTTCTACTGTACTTGAAGGACCATCGGCTGACCGCTTACTTCGCCGTCAACGGGAGCAGTCGCGAGTTCCCGCCGCTTCAACGATTGATCAAACAGAAAAAGGATCTGAGCGGTAAAGAGGCACAGCTCGAAGATCCGTCGATACCGATCAAGAGCGTGTTGTAGCCGAACCCGGCGGCGCCTCGTCGCGCCGCCGTCGGCTCTACGCCAAATGGCCCATCTTTCCGGCCTGGTAGTCCGCCATCGCTTGGACCAGCTCCGCTTTGGTATTCATCACGAACGGGCCGTAGCTCGCAACCGGCTCCTCGATTCGCTCCCCGTGGAGCACGAGGACTTTTGCCGCTCGTGGGACATCGACAACAATCACCTCGCCGTCTTCTTCGAACACGATCAATTCCGCCTCCTTGCCGACGGCGCCGTTGGCGGCGATCTCACCCGTCAACACGAACAGCGCCGAGGTCCGGCCGGCGGGCAGCGCAAGCTCTACGTGAGCACCGGCGGCAAGACGCAGGTCATACAGCGTGACCGGCGTGAACGTCTGAGCCGGCCCTCTGACCCCCTGGTACTCGCCCGCGATCACCCTCACCGTGCCGGCGCCACCCGGCAACTCGATCGCCGGGATGTCGGCGTTCAGCAGCGTTTGGTACCGCGGCGGGGACATCTTCAGCACCTTCGGCAGATTCACCCACAACTGGATCGCCTCGAACGTCCCACCGCGCCGGGCGAACTCCCGCTCGTGCATTTCTTCATGGACGACGCCGGATGCCGCCGTCATCCATTGCACGTCACCGGGAAAGATCGTCCCGGCGTTGCCTGCCGAGTCCCGATGCTCGACGGCGCCCTGGTACATGAGCGTCACGGTTTCGAACCCGCGATGGGGATGTTCGCCGACGCCGCGGGGCTGCTCGGTCGGCGGGAAGTCGCGCGGGCCCGCATAATCCAGCAGAAGAAATGGACTGATGGACCGTCCCAGGTCATTCGAGGGAAACAGGTTGCGGACGGGAAAGCCGTCTCCCACCATATGGCTCGATCCAGGCCGATACACGCCCTGCACTCGTTTGCGTGCTGTCGTTGTGGCCGTCATGGTCGTCCTTTCCGGTGCGCGTGCCACCTATTCATGGTCCCCTAGACCATACTGGAGGTGTGCCGCCCATGTCCATGGGTGACGTTGGCAAGGCGCATGACAGTCGATTCTTCGATACGGTATGATGCGGAGGCTTGAGAGGATCACGATGGCGACAGGGATACCACCACAGAAGACAGAACCAGCTCAATCGGATGCAAAGACGGTCCGCGAAGTAGAGCTCCTTCACGTCTCCGTGTCGCGGGAAGGCAGGCAAGTCAGCGCGCAGTGGGCGCTGCATCCGCAACTCAAGCAGGACTTGAAACCCGAGGAGCTCGCGGAAGTCAAAGACTTGATGACTCAAGTGACGAGCATTGTCGGCAAACGCTTCGCGCACGTCTTATCGCAAGCCGAGCCCGATAAGCCGGGAACGGCCTAGGGCAGGGGCGGCAAGGCGGGGCGTCGTCAGTTCATTCCGCTCAATTTTTTATCTTAACCTTAACGTGGGACGGCGATGGACACCTACTATCATCCTCCCGACTTGCATAAATTTGCAGACATCGGGAAGGGCAACAAAGAACTCTGGGACAAGTTTTTGAGCTATTACACCGCCGTGTTCGCCGAGGGCGCGTTGACCGAGCGGGAAAAGGCGCTCATTGCACTCGGTGTCGCGCATGCGGTTCAGTGTCCGTACTGTATCGACGCTTACACGCAGGCGTGCCTAGAGAAAGGTTCCAACGTCGAGGAAATGACCGAAGCCGTCCATGTCGCTTGCGCAATTCGAGGTGGCGCCTCGCTCGTCCATGGCGTGCAGATGCGGAATGTGTCCGAAAAACTCTCGATGTAAATGCTGCTTGCCTATGAAGTCCCAGAGGATGCTCAAAAAGGGCATCATCGCACCCGCCCATCCCAGCGCGCCAAGACGCGCCGCTTCCCTTGCGAGGCCGCAAGGAAGAAAAAACCGCAGGCGTATTGGTTCTCACCCAGCGACCCCGAGTCTGCCAAGACAGCTCCTACCCGCCTGGGGTACGTTGAGGATTTTTTCAGTCCGAGAACGAAGCTCGGGAAGGGGCGCGTCTTGGCGCGCCTGGGGTGGCGGGTGAGAATAAGCCATTTTTCAGCATCCTCATGCCGCTGACGTTGCTGGCTCGCCACAGTCCCCTCAGTTCGACCGACCGGCAGCTCGCCGTGCTGGCCGAGACGCGCGCCTGCTCGCCGTTCGACGAACGGTTGCGGTCGATCAACTTGGACCCGCTGCGGGCCACCGGCATCACGGTGCTTCAACTCAACGTCGGTAAACTGTGCAATCAAACGTGCCGTCATTGCCATGTGGACGCGGGGCCTGACCGGCAGGAACAGATGACGCGCGAGACCGCGCAGCAGTGCATCGAGGTACTGCGCCGCACACCGATTCCGACGCTCGACATCACCGGCGGGGCGCCCGAATTGAACCCGAATTTTCGGTGGTTGATCGAGGAGGCCAAGGCGCTCGGCCGCCATGTGATGGATCGGTGCAATCTCAGCGTGCTGCTCCTACCCTCGCAAGCGGGCCTAGGCGAATTCCTCGCCGGGCATCACGTCGAGGTCATCGCCTCGCTTCCGTATTTTCGGCGGGCACAAACGGACAGCCAGCGGGGAGGCGGGGTCTTCGATAAATCCATTCAGGCGCTTCGGCTGCTCAATCGCCTCGGCTATGGCCATGAGGGCAGCGGACTGACGCTCAATCTCGTCTACAATCCGGTGGGCGCATTCCTGCCGCCCAAGCAAGACGCGATCGAAGCCCAATTTCGCCGGGAACTCCTGCGCCACCACGGCGTCGTCTTCAATCATCTCTATACGATCACCAACATGCCGATCAGCCGCTTTCTGGATTTTTTGCTCGAAAGCGGCAATTACGACGGGTACATGCAGCGGCTCGCGACGGCGTTCAATCCGGCGGCGGCAGCGGGCGTGATGTGCCGCTATACCTTATCGGTGGGCTGGGACGGGGCCTTGTACGATTGTGACTTCAATCAGATGCTCGGCTTACCGGTCGGCGAGGACGTGATCCGGCACATCAGTGAGTTCACACCGGAAGCATTCGAGGCGCTGGCGACGCGGCGGATCGTGACCCGCAATCATTGCTATGGCTGCACAGCCGGCGCGGGCTCTTCCTGTGGCGGAGCCGTCACTGAGTAACCTTTTCTCTCGTCGGCTATTTCAGATACCCGTTCCCACGAAACCAGGTCAGCGCATCACGAATCGCTCGTTCGACCGAATGGCGCGGGTACTCCAACTCACGGATCGCCTTTGAGCAATCATACTGCTGCATGGACACGAGCACTTCGACAAAGAAACCGGGAATCGGGGCGGGTTTCCGCAGCAACGTGCGAAACGCCCACTCACCGAATTTTGCGCCATAGCGAGCCACGGTAAAGGGCACCGGAATGCCCGGCGGCGGAACGCCCGCGACGTCCGCGATCAAGTCCCCTAACTCTTTCTGGGTCGTGTTCCAATTTCCGAGAATGTAGCGCTCGCCGACGCGGCCACGCTGGGCTGCGCGGATCATGCCGACCGCTACATCGCGCACGTCGATCGCGTTCACCGGCGCTTGGACATAGGCAGGAGCCAGTCGCTTCGCGATCATCAGCACCTGAGTCCCGCTGGTGGGCTTGCTGTCGTACGGCCCATAGCACGCCGTGGGATTGATCACCACGGCCGGCACTCCACTGTGCGCAGCCTCAAGCACCCGTGCTTCCATCGCCGCCTTCGCCACCAAATACGGATTGTCTGGAAACCGGGGCACGAACGGGCAGTTCTCATTGGCCAGACGGCCGGGTTCACTTGGGTTCCCGATCGTCGTCAAGGTGCTCGTGAAGACAAGGCGGGAGACGGAGGTCTGCTGCACGGCGTTGAGCAGATTGTTCGTCTGCTCCAACGCAAGCGCGGTCGCCGTCTTCGCGGGAGTCGTCTCCGTCGGATAGTAACTCGCGGCCTGATAGACCGTCCCAACACCCCGACACGCCTCATGTAGCGAAGCCGGATCGTAGAGATCGCCGTACACACGATCAAGCGGCAGACCGTTCAGCGTGTGGGCGGGACTGGTCGGGCGAATGAGCACGCGCACCGACTCGCCCTGGTCGAGCAGGGCGCGAACCAGATTCGATCCCAGAAGACCGGTGGCCCCGATGACGAGCGACGGCGCCGTCATTTCATCTTATTCGGGTCCTGGTAAATCATCACGTGCGCGTAAGGATTGCCATCAAACATGATGTAGGTACCTGACGCGTTCGGGTGTGTCGGCAGCTTCGTATCGGCCGAACTGAACGGCCACATGATCATCCAATGCGGCGGCTCCTTCACGAGTTTGGCCCCCGGCTGCTCTTCCATTAAAATTTTCCCGTCCTTCTCCCAGTGGTACCCACCCCGCGCCATGTACGAAATGCCCGGGACGGTGTTCTCCGGCTTCTCCTTCTTGTTCATCAGCCCGTCCACCCATTGGCCGACGGCGGCATCAAAGCACATGGGATCCGGCTCCTCGCGAAAATTGACCGTTGGGATACAGGTGAAGCCGTTGTTGCCTTTCTTCGCTTCGGTCAGCTGCCCGTCGTTTCCAAACACCATGATCGTGGCATCGTTCGAGATCCTGGCCGGGGCGCCGCTTTGTGCGAGCTTGATCTGCTCCTCCTGCGACATGGCCTTGACGTCTTTGGTTTTCTTCTTCATGCCATTCTCGGCAGCCATCGCCGGTAGGCCGACAGTCAGACACAACACGACCATCAAGAACACGCGTCCGATCTCTCCCATGGTCTCCTCCGTTAACTCTTCATGGTGTGATGCCGGGACGGGCGCTGCGGTTCGGCCGCACGCCCGTCTCCTTAGTACGCGGCATTATGCCGCCGATCGCATCGAGTCAAACGCCCGATCAGCCTTTGCCGCCAAGTAAAAGTCGCTTTCGGTCAGCCCGTTAATCTTATGGGTCCAGATCTCGACCTTGCATTTGCCCCAAGCAAGATAGAAGTCCGGATGGTGACCCTCCGCCTCCGCAATGGCGCCCACTTTATTGACGAACGCCAATGCCTCGGCGAAGTTCTTGAAGGTGTACAGCCGTTCGAGGTGGCCGTCCTTGTTCAAGCCCCAGCCACGCTCGAGCTGCGCGAGAAGCTCCTGAGCCCGCGCCGGCTCCAGCGGCGGCACACCGCCCCGGCACGGAATGCACGCATTGTCCGCCAGACTCATAACGGCCTCCTTATGTGCGAGAAGGAGCCAAGTCTAGCAACGTGCCCAGATCATGCGCAACAGCCGCCGCACGTGCGATTCCCGCGGTAGTCTTGGGGCATGTTCGGCGGATCGGGTCAGAATCATCGCGCGCTGAGAGCAGAACGGTGTCAGTCTCCCTCCTCAGGCGCCCCGCCGCTCTTTGCCAGGTCCTCGGTCCTTACTTTTTCCGGATTGAACTTCTCGACTGCCTTTTTCATCCGGTCGAGCGCCTCGTCATAAGACAGCGGCGCGGCGTCTTTCGGCCTGAACCGAATGGGATTGATCCGGGCGACAACGAAGCTCTTGAGGTAGGGACTCGTCAGCCCGCGCGCCTTCAGCGCCTCGACCTTTTCGATGACGAGGTCGTCCAGCGCGAGCAGCGCCTGCGCGCGGCGCTCCCGTGTCTCCAACGCCTCACGGCAGGAGCACGACATAAAACCATCTACGCGTTTGAGCACCGGATGGTAGGCGCCCCCGCTGAACCGTGGGCGGGCTTCATAGCACAGGCCCAAGGTGATCAAGGCCGGCTCTTCGAATTCGAGCGCGCACGACTCTTCGCTTTGATCGCCGAGGCGCGCAAACTCTCGGTACATGCGGATCACCTCGAGCGCCTTCTCTCGGAGGTTGTGCGCTTTCTCTGTGTTCAGTGCCAGAATCTGGTACGCCACGGTGGCCTCCGGCACGAGGATCGCGGTGATGCTCTTCGCGCCAAGCGTCTTCATGGCGGAGAGCCGATGATGGCCGTTCGGCGTCCAGTACTTCACCGGCTCGGATTCGGGTGTCGGTGCGCGGATCGCAATAATGGGATCGAGAAAGCGGCCGATCTTGCTGATGACCGTCTCTAGGCGCCGAACATGCGTATCGGAGAGATTGCGCTGGTAGGGCGTTGCGGCGACGAGATCAAGCGGTAGGGCGGCGAGCATCATCCACCGCCCGCCGTACGGGTCGCGGTACACGGCCAGCACCTTTCCGCCATCCGCCTCGACGTGGCGATGCACCTCCGCGACGTCGCCCGGTGGGGCGGCTGCTTGTAGATCGGCCGCAGCTAAGGCCACGGCGGCGCCGGGGACCTTGCGGCGACGTCGCGTGCCGGTCGTTGCACGAGGCTTCTTCGGAGTCTTGCCAACCACCGGGGGTATGGTAGGCAACCGGCGCTGAAAAGAAAAGGCCATGTGCCGCAGGGAGGGGAATATCCGGAGGCAGGGTCTGGAGCCGTTACGATGGGGTGACCAGCGTCTCCCCACGGCCACCGGCCGCGCCACGATGGTCAGAGCCGGCCCGTTCCAGTTCGCGTTTCAAATCCGCGACCTCCTTCTCCAGCGCGATCATGCGCAGCTCCCGGCCCACCACCACTTCTTCAAACTTCTGAAGATCGACGATCTTGTCATGCAACTCGAGCCGAGAGGCTTCGAGCTTCTTGAGGAGATCACGCACCTCGTATTGACGGCGGCGGCTGCGAAGCGCGACCTGCATGGCAGTCAGCAGCGTGAGCTTTTGAAGGGGCCGTTCCAGGAGTGTCAGGTTGCACGTGGGGCGCAACCGTTCCACGATCCCGTGACTTCTTTCGTACGCATCGCCGGGGGCGGCCACCAACACGATCGGCAGGTCCGACCACGGCGGCTGCGACAGCATCGCCGCTCGGAGGGTCGCCACATCGGCCAATTCGATCGCCTCTTGCGCCAACAGCAGCGCCGCGGCTCCCGCGGTCATCTCATGCAGCATATCGGGGAGGTCTCGGCACGGATAACCGACCAGCCCTGCGCGGGCCAACAGCTCGACGGCCAGTTGCGCATCTTTCCCCGTGGCCGTCAACAGCAGGATCCGGTCTTCTCGACTGTCCCGCTTCATGGAGTGCTCGCCGTCGAACGTTCGGACAGCATGGCCTCGACTCTGCCCGTGTACGTCGGCACGCCGGTCAGCACGCCATGGAACGTGGCCAAAGGCTGACCCACGCGAATGCCATCGGGTTCGACTTTGAATTCGCGGATCGTCCGTTCATGAGGCCCGGTCCGTTTCTTCACCACGGACACCGCTTGCCGCACCTCCCCCCCGGCTTCAAAAAATCTCAACAAGACCACCGTGTCCGTCAGATACGTGAGATCGGCGGGCGCCTGCATCTGTCCGACCAACCCGTGCTGCGCCATCACCAGAATGGTGATCACGCCTTGTTGACCGAGGTACGTCAACAGTTCGTGCAATTGCAGAATCAGCGAGTTCTCCTCCGACATCGATTTGAGAAAGCCGTTCAAGCTGTCGATGATGATCACGCCGGCGTTCTGTTGCTCCACTTGCTGCCGAATTTGAAAGGTCAGCGCGCCGGGTGACAGCTCCGCCGGGTCGACCTGCTGGACGTACAACCATCCGGCTCGGGCTTGCTCGGCGATCCGCTCGCCCATGGGTCCGCGGCGCCTCAACAAGAGCTCGCGATTTTCATCGAAGATGTAGGCGGCGACGCGCGCGCCGTCCTCGCAGGCCTTCACCGCGTAGTGCATGGCAAGCGATGTCTTCCCGGCTCCGGCCGGTCCCATGATCAGCGTGCTACTGCCTTGGTCGATGCCTCCCCCCAGCAGCTCATCGAGCGCGGGGATGCCGCTCGACAGTACGCCGGCCGTATACGTCCGGCGATGTTCGGCGGCCACCAAGCGTGGGAATACGCGAAGGCCGCCGGTTTCAATGCAGAAGTCGTGATAACCGCCGCGGTATGAGGCTCCTCGCAGTTTCAAGAGCCGGATCTGCCGACGGTCGGTGCCGTAGATCGGCGCCGCTTGCACCAACGAGATCACGCCGTGGGCGATGGTCTTGACTTGAAGGCCCGCGGCTTCCGAGCTGTGATCGTCCAGCAGGAGCACGGTGCACTTGCGGCCGGCGAAAAATTGCTTCAATGCGAGCATTTGGCGCCGATACCGGAGTGGACTCTGTGTCAGGAGGCGCATCTCGGCGAGCGAGTCGAAGACGACCCGCGCCGGCTTGACCCGCTCGACTTCGTTCAGCAAAATCTGGGTCGTCTCATGGAGTTCGACCTCGGAGGGATGGAACAGCGTGTTCTGAGCCTCTGCTTCGAGTTGTTTCTCGACGGCCGACAACTCGACGATCGTGATGCCGTCCAACGACCATCCATGCGACGTCGCCATATCGCACAGCTCTTCCTTTGTCTCCGAGAGCGTGATGTAGAGACCCTTTTCTTTCTGGACCACCCCCTCTAAGAGAAATTGAAGCGCGAGGGTCGTCTTGCCGACGCCGGGATCTCCCTCGATCAGGTAAAGACGATGCCGCGGGAGGCCGCCGCCCAAAATATCGTCCAGTCCTCGAATTCCAGTTCGACATCGCACCAGATCTTTGGATTCCATAACCCACCTCTGTCCATCTGCCTGCAAAAGCGCACGACCCTATCACTGTCGACAGAGGAGCGACTATAGGTGGCTCTCCTCCAATACGTAAGACTTGCGCGGACGCCACCATGACATTCCGGTAGGACCCGTCTACAATGCGCACAACCAGGAGGCGTCTATGAGAGGATTGGCGGCGATAGCGGCGCTCGGCATTGCAGTAGTACTGACAGCCGGCTGTGCTCGGCACCATGGAGAAGGGATGACGTACGGACACCATGACGACATGGACGCCGCTACCGATCGGGGCATGAAGGAGGTTGGTGGGTTGATCGACAAGACGGTGAAGGACCCGGACCGGGCGGCTCGGGCCAAGGGTCTGGTCCACGACATTATCGACGAGGCGAAGCAGTCCTATACGCAGCATCGCGAATTCCATCGCAAGCTCTACGAACTGAACGGCAATTATGACGCGACGCCTGAAGAGTTCATGAAGATCCTCGACGAATCGAACAATACCTCGATGCGCTCAGGAGCCAAGATCCTCGGTTTGCGCTTCAAGCTGAAGGAGCAGTTGACGCGGGAGGAATGGCAGGCGCTCACCGACGAGATGAAGAAATACGCGGATCGCTATCGAAAAGACTATGAGCGGCGGTAAGGTGTCTGCGTGCGGCCATGTCGGATTATCGAGGCGGGTCGCTATTGCCGTTCACGCCGCCCTGTGTGTCGCCGCAGTCCTGTCAACCGGCTGCGCAGCCGTCGTCATCGGTGCAGCCGGAGGGACGGCGGGCGCCGTGTATGTGCTGGGCAAGCTACAGGAGGAACTCGATCACCCCGTGCCGGCGGTGCACGAGGCGGTTCTGAATGGTCTCAAAGATCTCGATTTAACGCCTTCGGAAGACAGGGCCGATAAGCTCACCGCTCACGTCGAATCGGAACTCGCCGATGGGCGGCACATTTGGATCGACGTCGACTCGCGGGGCTCAGCACGCTCGAAGCTCACCATCCGCGTCGGACTCGTGGGGGACGAATCTCGGTCGCGGCAGATTCTCGATGCGATCAAACGTCGCCTTCTGTCACCGCGAACCTAATTGACGGACCGACCTTACTTCTTGCCGGTCCCTTGCTTCAGCATATCGCCGAGGCCCTTCATCAGCGCATCGATATTCGCATCCTCGCCTTCGGGTTTCGTCGCACCTGTCCCGGCGGAAGACCCGTCCGCACCCCTCGGCGTTTGCGTCTGGCCGGGCTTCGGGGCCGCAGACGCCGGCATCTGCTTGCCCTGCATAAACGTGCTCATGTCGAATTTCTTGTAGCCGGCCGGGATCGCAAACAGACTATCGTCGAGCGCCTTCTTCTCGATCTTCGTCACCTCCATCCGCATCTCTTCCTTCCCGTCGTCGTTGTACACGACCGTTCGCAGCGGGAAGGCCCCTTCCTTGAAGTGCTCGCGCAGCTCTTTCATCCATCTGTGCTCCCGACGCTGCCCGGACTTGGCCGTATTCGGGTTTCCCATGAAGAAGTGACCCATGCCCGTCGCCACGCAACTCTCCGCTTTGGTCTTGCCGGTGTCCTTGTTTTTCGTCAGAACGATCTCACAGGGATAGCCGGCGACCGTCTCCTTCTTCCCCGTTCTCGTAAACTCGTACTTCGATTCCTCCTCGACATCCCTGCCCCTCACATCGCCGACGTCGTCGAACGACATCTCGTGGTACATCTTCTGCTCGGGAATGGGATAGATCCACCGGCGGTTCTTGCCGTCCACAATCCAATACACCTTCCGGCCGTCGGGCGTTTGGGTTTCCATCCGCCCTTGCTCACCTTTGGCGTACCAGTCCATCTCGTTGGAATACGCCTCGTGGGTATTCTTGACATGCACGACGCCCTCGAAGCCCGCACCATACGCGGCTCCGGTCGATCCGATCGCGACTGTTATCACTCCCATCGCACGATACAGCGTCACCATGATCTGTCTCCTTTCGGCCGCCGACACGCAGCGCTCCGACCATCAACCCTGCCCTCGGCGTCCATACAACAGCGTGACATTCAGGCGGCGATACTCGTATTCGTCCTGGAATTGAAACCGGTCGGTCTCGTGAAAGAGATCCGAGTTGAAGAGGATGGCTCGGTTGGCGCGATACGGCACATTGATCGCCTTGGCACCGCTGGCTCTCAAGAACTCTCGCACGGCGGGCTCGTTCTTGGTGCTGTTGTAGTCCTTGAAGTTCCACTCCCGCGGCGCTTCTTTGTCCCACACGATCAACCCGCCTGACGAGGGGTCGAGATTCCCCTCATCCGGCGTCAGCCAGAAATTCACGTTCACCGCCGCCGCGTCGGCATGAAGGTTCAGTCCCGTGCGACGGCTGTCGTACTTGAAGGCCCAGGCTTGCGTGAGGCGATGCTCCCGAAAGATTCCGGGAAACGTCGTCCGCAGCTCCTCGGCAATCTGTAACAGCAACGGGCACGAGAAGCCATCGCCGATAAATGCGCCGAGATAGCCGTTCTCGTAATCCCGCTTCCAGATCGTGGATTCCAGACAGAAGCGGCGGAGAGAGGCGAGCGCCTCCGTGGTCAAGAGCGCGTCGATGTATGTGACTTCAGGCCGCTTCGCGTGATACCGCGCTTCGATCCCCGCCACGTCGAGCGCCGGGTTGATTGCACCCGTTGGGATCTCGCCCGCATCGGCATAATGGAGGATGCGATTGTACGAGGGCGCGATGGCTGCCATCTCCTCTCGATCCACGGCGATTCTCGTCAGCGCATCCCGTCGGTTGTCGGCCTCATTGGTGAGGCGGACCAGCGCGTCGAGATACGGCCCAGCCGAGTCGCCGACCGCATGGCGCTCCAACAAATAGCGGATCTGCTCCGCATCATGGCGAATCCGTGATCGTGAGACGGTCGACTCGGTCACCGCCTGTCCTCGGTTGTGCTTCAGGTCGGCGGCACGGCGGAAGTACGCGAGTGCCGTATCCCGCTGGCCCTGCCAGAGAGAGACGAAGGCGAGGTGGTACACGGCATTGACGTAGTCGGATCGCACCTGTAACGCCCGTTCAAAACAAGCCTTGGCTTCCTCGAGCCGGCCTTGGTCCATGAACAGCGCCCCGAGATTGCAGTGGGCTTCCAGGTACCCCGGCGCAAGGCGCAGTGCCTGCTCATACGCCATCTGCGCCTCACCGAGCAGACCTTGCTCCTTGAGGGCGACACCCAGATTGTTCTGCGCTTCGGCATAATCGGGGCGCACCGCCAAGGCCCGCCGATAGGCCTGAATCGCCTCACCGAGCCGGCCGTCCTCGCGATAGGCGTTCCCGAGATTGCTGAGCGCCTCCGGATAGCGGGCGTTGAGGCTAAGCGCCTGCTCATAGGCGGTGACTGCCTCCCGTGGCTTCCCCTGCTTCTGCAGCACGACTCCATAGTTGAACCAATAGGTCGGCGCAGCCCGATTTACCGCCGTCGCCTGCCGCAAAAGATCGGCCGCGCGCCCGAGCCGACCGGTTTGATAGGCGATGAGTCCGAGCAGATGGAGGGCTTCGGCATGATCCGGATCCGCCTCAAGGATTTTTTCATATCGTCCTTCGGCCTCACCGTATTGCCCCGCTCGATGCAGCATGACGGCCTCCTGGAGGAGCGGCATGAGCGCCGAAGTGGAACGCGGGCCCGGAGGTCTTTGAAGTCTGTCCTGTCGGCGTCGCTCGGCGCGGTTCATGGAGGCCTGAATTAGGAGGAATCGATCCGAGGAATCAGAGCTAGGCTAGGCCGACGGAATGCGGGCTGTCAAGGTGCTCGGTTGACTGCAAGAGCGAGCAGAGGCAGATAAAGATCGGAAAGAAGCTATCCGTTGCCACCATCCGAAAGCAATAGAGCAAGGTGGCAAACGGCTCACGCGAAGGGGAAATTACTTGCGGTATTGAATCTCCGCCGCGTTTTGATCGAACGCGGCGGCTCGAAGTGCAGTATGGAAAGCGGAGAGAAAAACTATCCGTTTGCCCGGCATTGAAATAACACCAAGTACGGTGGCAAACGATTCAAGCAAAGTTTGGTATGGTGGAGGCGAGGGGAGTTGAACCCCTGTCCGAAGACCTTCGGCGCAACGGACCTACATGCTTAGCCGATCGTTTTGGTTTCGCGATCGCCCACGCCCATCGGCAGGCTTAGAACGACCGCTAGCCCAGTGCATTCTCGTCCTCAGCCGCTGAGCACCGGCCTTGGACCAGCCTGCTGCATCGCGCCCCTTCCACCCCCGCAGGCCTCAGGCGGAGAGACGTCGCGGTCACTTAAGCCGCGAGTGCCAGTTCTTGGTTGGCAGTTGCTTGTTTCCCGGAGGTTTTACGAGTCCCCGAGAGCTCGGCATGCACCGTTGACCTCTTGATCCCCGTCGAAACCGGTCGCCCCCTTTCGTTGAGTGCTGTATGGAGCGAACGCTGTTCAATATCACGGTCGGTATTATTAGATAACGTCACCCTAGCGGCGGTCAAGGCTATCGTTTCGTTGATAGCCGCTCTTTTGATCGGCACAACGACCTCCTCGGTCAGCGACCGCAAAATTCCGCCCCTCCCAGACACTTCTGTACACCTTGCCCGGTCGCACCCGACTATCTCGGCCGAATGCTTTCACGGCGTTGCCGAAGTGGCTCAGCGATTGCGTGGCCATTGGGAATTCCGCGGCCGTAAGAGACCGAGTTGGAACATTGAATCCGCCCTGAGGAGGCTTTATGAATTCCGTGCCATACCTCGTCGCCCAGATGACGACGTCAGGCATCATCATTGTGTCTCTTCTCATGCTGTGGCTCCTGGTCAAACCGACGAGCGGCACACAACGCCGCCTATTTAGTCGGCATACTCTCCTGTTGCCCGTTGAGGTCGATGGCAGAAAGTCTGTGAAGGCATTCACGCACAATCTTTCTCTCGGCGGCTGCCGCATCAACGGCCGGCTCACCGTGAGGCGCGGAGAACGTGTCGCGCTTCAGCTGCATGTACCCGGCAGTGAAGTACCGATTGCCGTTGAACGAGCCGCTGTCCGTTGGGCAGACGGAACCGACTTTGGTCTCCAATTTGTGTCGGTTGAGTCGGGCGAGCGAGAACGTCTCCGAGGGTTACTTCAGTGGGTGAGCAACAATCAGTGAGGCGGTCACAAGGTAGCGCTCGATTCGGTCGATTCGGCTTGCCTCGAATTTCGTGCATGCGTGGCCGCACCCTCTTACCGTCGCGCTTGCCCTTTGATCGCCCGCTCTACTTCCCGACCGGCTTCTCTCGTCTTGATCGCTTCCCGGCGATCGTACTGCTTCTTGCCCTTGGCGAGCGCCAGCTCCACCTTTGCCTTGCCCTTTTCAGTGAAATAAATCCTCAGGGGAACGAGCGTGAGCCCTTGCTGCTGCGTCCGGCCCAAGAGCTTGTTGATCTCCTTCCGATGGAGCAGCAGCTTTCGCGATCGGTCCGGATCGTGATTCATGATATTGCCGTGACTGTACGGGCTGATGTGGCAATGATGGAGCATGACCTCGCCGTGGTCCACGCTCGCGTAGCTGTCCCGCAGATTGACCTTCCCCTCGCGTAACGACTTCACCTCAGTCCCCTTGAGCACGATCCCCGCCTCGAACTTGTCCTCAACGTGGTAGTCGTGAAAGGCTTTGCGGTTGGTCGCCACGACTTTTTCGCTCGCATCTTTCGCCATGCGGCCATGATAACACGGGAGCCCGGCCGTCACTATGTAACCTTGACGGGTTGCGCGCCCACGCCTAAGATCGGCCCATGTCGTCCTTTATATCTTTGGCGGCGGCACTCGACGGCGTAGCGAACCGCTTAGGGCTGAGCGCGAAGCTGGCCGAGCAGCGGCTGGTGCGCGCGTGGCCGCAAATTGTCGGCGAACAAATTGCCGCGCATACGCGACCCGAGAGCATCCGATTCAAGAAACTCTATCTCATCGCCCGCAATTCGATCTGGCTACAACAACTGTCGTTCTTGAAGCCGGAACTGATCACGAAGGTGAATGCCGCGAGCGGCCAGGAGCTCATCACCGATATCGCGTTGCGCGTCGGTGAGGTAGGGGAGCCGCACGTCGAGGCTCAGGCTGAGGAGCTCAAAGAGCGGCCCGCATCGCCTCCTTCACCTGAGCTTCTGGCTGAGGCGGCCGATCATGTGGAAGGCATTGGGGATGAAGAATTGCGACGGCAGTTTACGGACGTGATGGCGCGGGCGCTCGCTCCGCGTGGTTCATCTTCGCATCGACGATCGGTCCCTTGAACAGTAGCCGGGAATACGCCGCTGTCGCCGGGCTCTCCCTTCCCGCCATGACCTGGTCGATCGGGCCGATGCGGCCTTCCTCCCCTGACTCATCCAGCCGGTAGTATCCTCGTACCGCTTTCTCAAACGCTTCACGCAGTGCCCGGTCATCCGGTGCATCAGACCCGCCCTCGGCGACATACCGGTGTAGCATCTCCGCCTCCGCCCACGCATCGTGGGTGAAAATATAAATGGTCACCCGTTCGTAGCGGCCTCGCGGGTCGTCGGGCGTCGTCGGGCGGATTTTCATTTTGCCGAAGTCCTTCTCGCGGGCAATCTTTTGAAAGCGGGTGATGAGGGCCTCCAACTCGGTGTCGCTCGTGTAAACCGGCACGTGGACCGCGACCGCAGTCCCCTCTTGAGCCCCGATGCTGTACGGGGGGATCGAGCGATCGGGTCGCGTCAAGAACATGCCTCCCCAGATCAAGGCAAAGGCGCCGAAAAACACGCCCAGCGCCATCTTGACGACCGTGTCGAGTTTCTTCTTCTGGTGCGCCATACGACACGCCGCGGGCCCGGCCCTTTCCTCGGCGCCCGGCCCGCAATGCTCATATTGAATAGTGACTGTACGGGAGGGCCGGCCTCAGAGACAAGGCCGGCTCAACGAATCGAACTCTCGCGGCTGGTACTACGCTTCGTCCTCGGCAGCCCCGTTGCCCGCCTCGTCGCGGTCGCCCGTATCGGCCAGGCGCGCCACGCCGACGACCCGGTCGTCCGGTTCTTCCATCTCCAAGAGCCGGACGCCTTGCGTGTTGCGCCCCACCTCACGGATGTCGTCGACCTTGCAACGCAGGATCTTGCCTTTGGCCGACATGATCATGATTTCGTCTTCCCCGCGCACCTGCACGAACCCGATCGCCGGCCCGTTGCGCTCCGTCGTCTTCACACTGATGATGCCCTTGCCGCCGCGGCCCTGCACGCGGTACTCGGTGACCGGCGTGCGCTTGCCGTAGCCCCCTTCCGTCACGGTCAGGATGGCCGTCGTCGAATCGGGCGTGATCGTCTCCATCCCGATCACGACGTTGCCTTCCTCCAGCGTAATCCCGCGGACGCCGTGAGCCGTGCGGCCCATCGGGCGGACTTCGTCCTCCTTGAACCGGATCACGATTCCCTGTCGGGTGCCGAGGAGGATTTCGCGTGTCCCATCCGTGATCTGTACGCCGATCAGCTTGTCTCCGTCATCGAGCGAGATGGCAATGATCCCCCCGGCGCGCGGGTTACTGTAGGCCGACAGCTCGGTCTTCTTGATGATGCCCTGACGCGTCGCCATCACGACGAACCGGTCGTCGCGGAACTCCTCCACCGGCACGCAGGCCGTCACCTTCTCATCACCGGACAACGCGAGCAGGTTCACCATCGCCTTGCCCTTCGCCGCACGACCGGCTTCGGGAATCTCGTGCACCTTCAGCCAATAGACCTTTCCGGCACTCGTGAAGAACAGGAGATAGTCGTGCGTGGACGCGGTAAAGAGGCTCTCGACGAAATCCTCTTCCTTGACGCCCATGCCGATCTTTCCCTTGCCGCCGCGTCGCTGCGCGCGATAGAGCGACACGGGATTGCGCTTGATATAGCCGGCATGTGTCACCGTCACGACGACTTCTTCTTCAGCGATCAGGTCCTCGAGGTTGATTTCCGCTTCCTCCGGGACGATCTGCGTGCGGCGCTCGTCCTTGTACTCTTCGCGGATCGCCGTGAGCTCGTCTTTGATGATCTTGCGGACGAGCGCTTCGCTGCCGAGCACCGACCGCAGATATTCGATGCGCTTCAGAATCTCCTGGTACTCCTCGATCAGCTTGTTGCGCTCCAATTGGGTCAGGCGTTGGAGCCGCATGTCGAGGATCGCGTTGGCCTGCAGTTCGCTCAGTTGGAATTGCCGCATCAACCCCGTCCGCGCCACGTCGGGTGACTGTGAGCGGCGGATGAGCTGGATGACGGCATCGAGATGCTCGATCGCAATCTTGAGACCTTCGAGGATATGGGCCCGCTCCTCGGCCTTGCGAAGCTCAAAGGCCGTGCGGCGGACCACCACCTCGCGGCGGTGATCGACGAACGCCTCCAAAATCTGCTTGAGGTTGAGTACCTCCGGCCGGTTCCGGACGAGCGCCAGCATGATGACGCCGAACGTCGTCTGAAGCTGCGTGTGCTTGTACAGATTGTTCAGGACGACCAGCGGGATCTCTCCCCGCTTGAGCTCGATGACGATACGGGTGCCCTCGCGATCCGACTCATCGCGCAGGTCGGAGATGCCCTCGATCTTCCTGTCCTGAATGAGCTCGGCGATCTTCTCGATCAGGCGAGCCTTGTTCACCTGGAAGGGGATCTCCGTCACGATGATCCGCTCCCGGTCGGTCCGCTCGTCAGTTTCGATCGCCGCCTTCGCGCGCAACGTCAGCAGGCCCCGCCCCGTCTTGTACGCGTCCTTGATGCCTTGCTTGCCGTAGATGAACCCCGCGGTTGGAAAGTCCGGCCCCGGGATCTTCTTCATGAGCTGCTCGATCGTCGTCTCAGGATTGTCGATGAGCAGCATCAGGCCGTCGATCACCTCGGCCAAGTTGTGCGTGGGAATATTCGTGGCGTAGCCGACCGCAATGCCATTCGCGCCGTTGATCAGAAGATTCGGGACTTTCGCGGGCAGGACCAGCGGCTCCATCCGCGACTCATCGTAGTTCGGTCCGAAATCGACGGTATCCATATCGATGTCGGCGAGCATCTCCTCGGCGAGCTTCGTGAGCCGCGCCTCGGTGTACCGCATGGCGGCCGGGGGATCGCCATCCACGGAACCGTAGTTTCCCTGGCCATCGACGAGCGGGTAGCGCATGTTGAAGTCCTGCGCCATCCGCACAAGCGTGTCATAGATCGCGGAATCGCCGTGGGGATGGTAATTCCCCATGATCTCGCCGACGATCTTGGCCGACTTGCGGTACGAGCGGTTGTGGGCCAGCCCCATCTCATTCATGCCGAACAAGATGCGGCGATGCACCGGCTTCAATCCGTCGCGCACGTCAGGGAGCGCCCGTCCCACGATCACGCTCATCGCGTAATCGAGGTAGGAGGAGCGCATCTCGTCTTCGATGTTGATTTGGATCAGGCGTTCATCTTGCGGCATCTATACCCTCACGGCTGCTGAAACTGGCGACATTGCACACCCTCCCTACCCCGCGCACGCCAAGACGTGCGCCTTCCCGGGCTTCGTTCTCGCGTCGTCAACATCCTCAACATGCGCCCACGGGAACAGAGCCTGTCTTGGCAGGCTCGGGGCTGGGCGGGTGAGAAAGGACGACGCCCGCGGTGTTGACTTCGGCTGCGGCCTTGTTAGATGGCCAGTTTGAGCAGCCTTTCTGGCGAATTGGGAGGATCTATCGGACCAAAGGGAACTAACGGACCCCACGGACTCAACGAATCACGATTATACGTCGAGATTTTTCACTTCGAGCGCGTGCTGCTGGATGAAGTTTCGGCGCGGCTCCACTTCGTCGCCCATCAGCGTCGAGAAGATGTCCTCGACGCCCGCAATGTCTTCCAGCTTCACTTGTAAGAGCGTCCGCGTATCCGGGTTCATTGTGGTCTGCCAGAGCTGATCGGGATTCATCTCGCCGAGACCTTTGTAGCGCTGAATGCCGATGCCCTTCTTGCCGGTCTCCAAGATCGCGCGCACCAGCTCGGCGGTGTCGCGATACTCGGTCTCGGTGTCGCCCACCTTCATCTTGTACGGCGCACTGCCGACGCCGATCGCGGACGGCGCCAAGCGTTGTAGCTCCCGGAAATCTGCGGAGCCGACGAGGTCGTGCGTGATCTCCAAGCTATGGACCATGCCCCCGCTCGGGATGCGGCACACCAGCTTGTGCGACTGGTGCTCTTCCTCGAGCGCCATGTCGATCTGAATCGCGTCCTTCGCCTTCGGGTAGACGAGCGTGAGTGTCTTCTTCGCGTTGGCAATGACCTTCTTGAGCGCGGTCGGATTCTTGAGCATCTCGCGGTCCAACGTCGGCTCATCCACGAACGCGCGGAGGATTCCGGTTTCATGCTGTTTCTTGCCCAGTCGGCCCAAGAGCCCCTCGAACGCAATCAGCTTTTTCAAGAACGGCAACAGGCGCCGCCCGGTCACGTACCCGTCGGCGTAGGCCAGGTAGACTTGGACTTCCTCGACGGCCAGGTCGGACAGATACTCGTTGAGCGCGGGCTCATCCTTCAGGTAGCGCTCCGTCTTGCCCTTCTTCACCTTAAAGAGCGGCGGCTGCGCGATGTAGACGTAGCCGCGGTCGATCAACTCCGCCATTTGGCGATAGAAGAAGGTCAGCAGCAGCGTGCGAATGTGGCTCCCGTCCACGTCCGCGTCCGTCATCAAGATGATCTTGTGATAGCGGGCCTTGGCAATATCGAAGGCTTCCTTGTCGTCCTTGCCGGGCGCGGCATCTTCGCGCTTGCGGCCGATCCCGGTGCCGAGCGCCATGATCAGCACGCGGATCTCTTCGCTCGAAAGCATCTTGTCGAACCGGGCCCGTTCGACGTTCAAAATTTTGCCCTTGATCGGCAGGATCGCTTGGAACTTTCGGTCGCGGCCCTGCTTGGCGGACCCACCTGCCGAGTCGCCCTCGACGATAAAGAGCTCACTGCGCGCCGGGTCCTTCTCGGAGCAATCGGCCAGCTTGCCGGGCAGCGAGCCGGCGTCTAGCGCGCTCTTGCGACGGATCAACTCCTTGGCTTTCCGCGCCGCTTCCCGCGCCCGCGCAGCGTCGATCGCCTTCTGGATAATCTTGCGCGCGACGGGTGGGTTCTCTTCGAAGTAGGTCCCGAGCGCCTCATTGACCGCCGCCTCGACAATGCCCTTGACCTCGCTGTTACCCAGCTTGGCCTTGGTTTGGCCTTCGAACTGCGGATTCCGCACCTTGACGCTGATGACGGCCGTGAGCCCTTCCCGCACATCGTCGCCGGTCAGCGACTCCATGTCCTTCTTCAGCAGATCGTTCGCGCTCGCATAGTTGTTGATCGTGCGCGTCAACGCCGCCTTGAACCCGACTAGATGCGTACCGCCTTCCCGCGTGTTGATGTTGTTCGCGAACGAGAAGAGGTTCTCGGCGTATCCGTCGTTGTACTGGAGCGCGACCTCCAGGATCATGTCGGGCTTTTCGACTTCGACGAAGATCGGCTTGTGCAGCGGCGTCTTGGCCTCGTTCAAATGCTCGACGAATTCCTTGATGCCGCCCTTGTACCGGAAGGTCTGTTCTTTTTCCTTGCGTGCATCCTGAAGCGTGATCGCGAGCCCCTTATTGAGGAACGCGAGCTCCCGAAGCCGCTGCGCGAGCACGTCGTAGCTGAATTCCAGCGTCTCGAAAATTTGCCCATCCGGCTTGAAGGTCACCTTCGTGCCCCGCCGTTTGGTCTTGCCGGTCGCTTTCAAGGGTGCGAGGGGCTTCCCGCGCTCGTAGCGTTGTTCGAACACCTGACCGTCCTGCCAGATCTCCAACTCAAGCCATTCCGAAAGCGCGTTGACCACCGAGATCCCGACGCCGTGGAGGCCGCCCGAGACGGTGTAGGCGCCTTGCTCGAACTTGCCGCCCGCGTGGAGGACGGTGAGGGCGACCTCGGCGGCCGATTTCTTTTGCGTCGGATGCATGCCGGTCGGAATCCCGCGTCCGTTGTCGATCACCGTCACGCTGCCATCGATGTGGATCGTCACCTCGATCGCCTCGCCGAACCCGGCCATGTGCTCATCGACGCTGTTGTCGACGACCTCGTAGACGAGATGGTGCAGTCCCTCGGGGCCGGTACTGCCGATGTACATCGCCGGCCGCTTGCGCACTGCGTCGAGACCTTCCAGCACCTTGATCTGATCGGCGCTGTAGCTCTCCGACTTCCTCGGCGCCTCGCTCTCCTGACCCTCTTTATCCTTCGTCGCCATTCTTCTCCTAGTTATAAGGAATAGAAAGGACGCTCAAAATGCCGTCCAGCAAGGCCGCAGGGTGGGCGGTGACCGAGGCGTACATTTGGAGTACGCCGCAGGGAAACGCACGACCGAGAACGCCGCTGGAGGACATTTTCAGCGTCCGTCACACTTTGATCGGCATGACCACGCACGTGAAGCCATGATTCCCCGGCTCCCGGATCAGGCACGGGCTCAGCGGGGTTTCCATCTGCAGCGAGACCGACTCTCCGTCGATCACGCTCAGCACATCGAGGAGATATCGCGCGTTGAACCCGGTCGTCAGTTCGGCGCCACTGTTTTTAGCCGGCATCTCTTCGGTCGCCTCCCCGAAATCCGGGTTACTCGAAAACAACGTGAGTCGATCCGAGCCGAGCGTCACCTTGACGGCGTTCGTCTTGTCGCGCGACAGCACCGCCACCCGGCGAAGCGCGCCCTCCAATTCGGCCTTGTCCAGGAGCGCAGTCTTGCCGGTCTCTTTCGGGATGACCTGCTGGTAGTTCGGATAGTTTCCTTCCATGAGCCGCGACGTCAGCAACAGGCCGCTCTTGCGAAAGATCATCAGATTTTTCGTAAAGCCGATGAGCGGCTCGCCGTCGCCACCTTCCTCCAACAGCCGCCGAATCTCATGGGCGGCCTTCTTCGGAATGATGGCCTTCATCTCCTTGGGCGCGTCCTTCGGCATGGAGGCACTGATGTCCTGTTCGGCCACCGCCAGCCGGTGCCCGTCGGTGCCGACGAGCCGCAGCGTGGCCTTCTTCTCGGACGCCAACAACATGATGAGGAGCCCGTTCAGGATGTAGCGCGCATCGTTATCGCCGACCGCGAAGAGCGTCTTACGGATCAAATCGATCAGTCCCACGCCGGCCAACGGCGTGAGGCTCTCGCGGTCGATGGCCGGCATCTGCGGATACTCGCTGCTCGGGAGGCCGACGATTTTGAATTGGCTTTTGCCTGCCCGTATCGTCGTCCATTTGTTCTCGCTGACCGTAAGCTCGATCTCGCCGTCCCGGAGTTCCTTGAGTATCTCGTACACCTTGCGCGCTGACACCGTGACGCTGCCTGGCTCCTCGACCGTCGCCTTGTAGAGGCCCCGCATGCCGATCTCCAAATCCGTGGCGAGGATGTCCACGCCGTCAGATTTGGCTTCCAACAGGATGTTGCTCAGGATCGGCATCGTATTGCGCTTCTCCACGACGCCTTGCACCCGTTGGAGGCCGGTCAAGAGTTCGTCCCGCGAGATTCGTACCTTCATGAGGGTCTCCTCTTCTTCACATGATCCACGATCACACGTCGGCCGCCGCCACCTGGGTCTCAGCCCTTCGTAATGTGCTCTTTCAGTGTGTCCAGCGTCGTTTTGAGGGTCATATCCGTTTCTTTCGCTTTTGCGATCTGCTTGCACGCATGAATGATCGTCGTGTGGTCTTTGCCGCCGAAGTGGCGACCGATCTCGGGGAATGATGCATTCGTTAATTCGCGGCACAGATACATGGCGATCTGCCGTGGATGTACCAAGGTCTTGCTGCGGCGGCGCGATTTCATTTCCGAAATTTTCACATGGAAACGTTCGGCGACCGCTTCTTCGATGTCGTCCATCGTGACGACCTTCTTCTTGTCCCCAATGATGTCGCGCAACACGTTCTTGGCCATGTCCATCGTGATCGGCTGGCCCGTCAGGGAGGAATACGCGCCCAAGCGCACCAGCGATCCTTCGAGCTCACGAATATTGCTCTTCATCGTCGTGGCCAAGAACTGAATGACCTCCTCGGGAAGCGCAATCCGCTCATCGTCGGATTTTTTCCGAAGGATCGCGATCCGCGTCTCAACGTCCGGAGGCTGAAGGTCGGCGATCAGCCCCCATTCGAACCGGGAACGAAGCCTCTCCTCCATATCGGGCATTTCCTTCGGGAACCGGTCACTCGACAGCACGATCTGCTTCTGCGCTTCATACAGTGTGTTGAACGTGTGGAAGAACTCTTCCTGCGTGCGCTCTTTTCCGGCGAGAAATTGCACATCGTCGACGAGCAGCATATCGATGTTCCGATAGCGTTTCCGCAGGTCGATCATCTTGTCGTAGCGGATCGAGTTGATGACCTCGTTCGTAAATTGCTCGGTCGTGACGTAGGCAATCCGCATATCAGAGCGTTCGGCGAGATGGTTCCCAATTGCATTTAACAGATGGGTTTTCCCCAGGCCGACGCCTCCGTAGATGAACAGCGGATTGTAGGCCTTGGCCGGAGCATCGGCCACCGCGCGACTAGCCGCGTGCGCGAATTGATTACTGGCCCCGACTACAAAGCTTTCAAACGTATACTTCGGATTTAAATGCGCCGTCTTGCGCAAGCGTGTCGGCGGAGCCGACCGCGCGGCATTGCCTTCCGCCGGGGATGATTTCTCGGCCGGCTTTCCGTTCGTGACGAACGTGATGACCAATTCCCGTCCTTCCCGTCCGGTTGCCGACGCGAACGCCTCGGACAAAAGATCCCCGTAGTGCTCGGTCAGCCATTCGCCAAAGAAGCGATTCGGGACTTCCACGCGGACTGATGAATCATCCACACCGTTGAAGTGCAACGGCAAAAACCATGTATCGAAGATCTGTTTGGGGACTCGGCTCTCAATGTGCGCTAACGCGTCTTCCCAAACTCCTTCGACTCTCATGATCCCATCCTCCACCTTATGCACAAGTTTATTAACACCTGTTGATAATTGATCATTCGCGCGGTATGACAGCCTGTGGAAGACATGCACAGGAAAAGCGCTCGCCCTGAATCGGTCCCTCAGTCTGTGCCAGTTTCCCTGAGTTACCCACGACCAATCCCGTGTAATCCCATGCCGACCCACAGGTCAGCCCCCAGCGCGGCCCCACCGGACACTGCTCATCAAGTCCTTGTCTCATCATACTATTTCGACACTGTCCCCAGCTTCCCCCGACACTACGACTCCTTCCTACTACTCCGAAGTTTCTGTATCGAGACGGAACTGGAAGAAGAAGAGTCATACAGCCACAACCGTATCGGCCTCGAAAATCATGCGTAGCAAATCCGCATAGCCAATCGTTGAAGGGGCCTGCATTTCAGATTTGGTCGGATTGTCGCTCAGCACGTAACTCCGACAGCCTGAAGGAAGCTCGACGGTTTTCGTCTCGTGCAACAACACCACATCGATCTGCTCGGCAGGGTCTGGAACTGGAATCAACCGGGTCGCTGAAGGGGACACCGGATTGATGAGATAGAGGACCTTGCGCATTATTGAATCAAAACACTAACACCCGATCGGCTGTACCGATCCAGTGCTGAATCTCAGTGAACGGTGCCTCACGGACCGCAAAGCCAGGCTCCAATCCGAAGCGGTCGATCGCACCGGGCTCCACGAGAAACGAGATTTCCAGTTCCTTCAGGACGGGACGGTGCTTGTCGAGAATCTCCGCGTCAACCAGGTCGTCATATTCCTCGCTCAGTAATTGTCCTGCCTCGTTCAGCAGTACGACACTGACCGGATTCGGTCCCGTCGCGAGGCCGAGCGCAATCCGGAGTCCTTCCACAGCCCGGCCGGATTTGCGAGGATCTTGTCGAATGACGACAACGATGCGAGGGGACACGCAACTCCGCTAGTTGAACGCCACAAATCGGTCACACCCGTTCATCATGTTCGAGAGGATCACCAGCCCGCATAACTGGATGCCGGGATCAACATGATCCATCGAGACGCCGTGCTGCTGGCAGCCGTAGGCGCAGGCAAACAGTTTCGCCCCCGCGTGTGAGAGAGATAGGAGCTGTGGGTCAGCGATGTTTTTGACCCCTTCGTCGATGAGGTAGAGATAGACATCCACCCCGGAACGCAACCCTTCTTCGCAAAGCCGAGAGACGGTTGTCACATTCGGATGGGACGGCGGGGTGGATAAGAGAATGCCGAGCTTCTTTTTCTGCATAGAAATCCACAGGATGAATCAAGAAAGCTCGAATGGTGTTAGTTATTGATATGCCGTGGAAAAATTACTCTGTTGGGCATCGGATGTCAACTGCAAAATCCGCTCGGAAAGGATGCTAGACGCGTCTGTCGGCGAGCCGCTCGACGATCACCGCGAGAGGAACTTCCTGCTGCTCTTTCGTACGCATGTTTCGGAGGATCGCTTGCCCCTTCACTGCTTCGTCATCCCCGATGATGACCGTGATCGTCGCTCCCAATCGGTCTGCTTGGCGCAGGTGCGCTTTGAGCGATGTGGCACGCGTATCCATATCAGCGTGGAGGCCGGCAGCGCGGAGGTCATAGAGTACCCGGGTCCCGGCAAGGACACCATGAGCACCGAAGGCCGCGACCGCGATACGTGGTGGCGGCTCAGGCACGCTGGAATCGAGCAGCATGAGGGAGACGCGCTCGAGGCCGACGGCGAAGCCGACGGCCGGCGTCGCGGGTCCGCCGAGCGTCGCCACAAGACCATCATACCGCCCTCCCGCTCCTACGGCATTCTGAGCTCCCAGATGCTGAGAAGTGACCTCAAACGTCGTGAGGGTGTAATAATCCAATCCGCGGACGAGCCTCGGATTGATGGTGTAGGGAATGCCCAAGTCCTTTAACCCCGCCAGTACCTGTTCAAAATGCGAACGGGATTCGGCGGAGAGCGAGTCGGTAATCCGCGGCGCGTCGGCCGTGGCATCTCGGCAACCCGGCGTCTTGCAGTCGAGCACACGCAGTGGATTCGTCGCCATCCGCCGTCGGCAGTTCTCGCACAGGTCCTCGCGTCGCTGACCAAGGTACTCGACCAGGATAGCTTTATACGAAGTTCGATCCGCTGCGGTCCCGAGACTGTTCATCTCCAGCGTCAGACCGGGCAGGTTCAGCGCAGTCAAAAACCGCCAGAGGAGCGCCACGACCTCCACGTCGGCGAGGGGACTCGAACTCCCGAACGATTCGACACCGTACTGGTGAAATTGACGCAGCCGTCCGGCTTGCGGGCGCTCATGGCGAAACATCGGACCGAGATAATAGAATTTTTGCTGAAGCGGCTGGGACGCCAGATTATGCTCGATGTAGGCGCGGACGACGCCGGCGGTCCCCTCTGGGCGCAAGGTCAGTGACTTGCCGTCCCGGTCTTCGAACGTGTACATCTCCTTTTCGACGATGTCGGTGCTCGCTCCGATGCTCCGCGCAAACAATTCGGTGACCTCGAAGATCGGCACACGGATTTCCTGAAAGCCGAACGTTTCCGACAGACGACGAGCCGTGCCCTCGATGGTCTGCCACCGACGAAGTTCGTCAGGGAGAAGATCTTTGACGCCCTTGATCGCGTGAATCATGGCCGATTTCTCGACGGGTCAGGCACTATAACGAGCCGTTTGCGAGCAAGTCAACGAAGCCCATGGCGCGTGCGGCCGTACCGGCTTGAACGCACCGAAGCCGACGGACTATAGTCCAGTGCGTCACAACGAGGACAAGGAGTCAGCATGCAAGACGGACCATCGCGGCGGGTGATCGCCGTTGCACCCATGCCCCCGGAGAAAGCCGCCTACGCCCTGGCTCGGTACAGCCGCTCTTCCGATTCCATCGAAGAGAGCCTGCGGTGGGTGCATAGCCATTCGTCTGAGAAATTCTGGGAGCAGTTTTATTTCGCCTACGGCCATGGTTCGATCGCCGATCTCGGTCACGTGACGATCTGCTTCGAGCAGATCTCCGAATTGGCTGCGATCCGGTTGGAGGACGAACCTCTCTGGGACGGTCAGGCAAAGTCCAGCCGATATCAGAATTTCGGCCCGAGTGGGTGCTATGTGCCGGACGGCATTCGCGGGACGGAGACGGAGGGCGCTTATCGCGGCATCTTCGGCAGCCTGTTCAACGCGTATCAGCTCCTGCATGAGCCGGTGAAGCGGTTCCTGGAGGAGCGCACGCCGCGCCCGGACACGATGAAAGCGACCGAGTACGAGCGTACGATCGCCGCACGCGCCTTCGATATCACGCGCTACCTGCTGCCGCTCGGCGTGCGGACCAACGTGGGGCAGGTCGTGAGCATCCGGACGCTGGAGAAGCAGATCATTCGACTGCTGTCCTCGCAACTGCCCGAGCTGAAGATGATCGGGGAGGAGCTGAAGGAAGCCTGCCGGCGACCGCCGCTCAATCTGTGGGGTGAATTGAATGGCCAGGGCAACGGAGCCGCCGAGCCGCTGGCGCCGACGCTCGCCCGTTATGCGGAGCCGAGTGCCTATCAGGCGGAAGTCTATACCGATCTTGCGCGCTATGCCAAAGAGACATTGAGAGTGATGGAGCTTGCTGCGAGGCTGAGCGGGGAATCGGCGCCCCTCGTCGATCTCCTCGATCCGCACGACGCGCTGGACGAGGTCGTCACCACCCTCCTGTATCGTGTCAGTCATCTCCCGTATCGCGCAATCCTTCAGCATGTCCGCGACTGGACGGAGAAGCAAAAACACGAGGTCATTGAGGTCGCGCTGCGGAAGCGGGGGCCGTACGATGAGCTGATCAAAGAATTTCGCTCGGGCTACGCCTTCATCTTCGACGTCCTAATGGACATCGGCGGCTGGCGGGATCTGCACCGGCATCGCCGCTGCCAGCAGGTGCAGCAGAACTTTACGACGCAGCATGGCTACGATGTCCCGTCAGCACTAACGCAGGCCGGCATGGAGCGCGACTATCGCGATGCGATGGACGCCGTGCGGCGCGACATCGAGCAGTTGCGGACCTCGCATCAGGAGGCGGCGCTCTACGCCATTCCTTTCGCCTTCAAGGTTCGGTGTCTGTTCAAGATGGACTACGCCGAGGTCGAGTACATCTCCCGTCTTCGTTCCGGGGTCAAGGGGCACTGGTCGTACCGGACCGTGGCCTGGGAAATGAAGCAGACACTGACACAGCGGTATCCCTTCTTGGGAGAACGGATTGCGGCGACGGCACCGGATGAAGAGGACCGGTTGACACGATGACCGTGCAGGACGAAACAAAGTCAGGGAGCGCCGAGCGGTTCCTGTTGGAGGCCGAGCAGGCGATTCTCCGCAGCGACTGGGCAGGCCTCGAAACAGCGGCACACGGATGGCTGAGCAGGGTCACGAGCGGCTCGGACCCCCGGCCGCATTTCGCGCTCAATGTCGTCCAGCTCATCAAGGCGGATTTCGGGGCCGCCTGGCAAACGCATGCTAAATGTCTCCAGGAGGCAGCGGACATCGAAGCCGTCCGAACCTGGGTGGAAGGACTGCTGCAGCAACACCAGGACCGTGCGCCGGTGCATCTCGTCGTTGGCCTGTTCTTGGCCCAGTCCGGGAAATCCGAGCAGTCGATCGCCCGCTACAAGGACGCCATTCGCCTTGATGCGACCAGCCCCTACGCGCACTACTTTCTCGCACAGATTTACGAACGTTCGGAACGCATGGAGATGGCGGTCAAGGCCTATCGCGAAGCGGTCAAGCTCGATCCCAGGTATGCCGCGGCACGCACCAACCTGGGCGTCGCCTACCAGCATCAAGGTCAGCTCGAACTCGCCATTCCACAATACCGAGAGGTCATCAAACTCAACCCGAATGACGCGATCGCTCACGCGAATCTGGCCTGCGCGCTCGCCGAGCAGGGCAAGATCGAAGCCGCCGTTGCCGAGTACAAGGAAGCGATTCGACTGAACCCGCGCGATGCGGAGCTACACTTCGCGCTCGCCGGTGTGTATGAGACCAAAGGCCGGCAAGACCTCGCACTCCGCGAATACGAAGAAGCCATTCGCGCCGATGAGCACTTCGCGCCGGCCCGCACGGCGATCGGCTGGATTCAATACAACAAGGGCCGCCTGATGGACGCGATGGAGACCTTCAACCGTGCGTTGAAGGACAATCCGGAGGATGCCAGCGCCACGCTCGGCCTGGCGCGCATCTACGGTGCGCGGGGGAAAACCGAAATGTCGATGGATCTCTATGCCAAGGCCGTCAGGCTGGAGAAAGACCCGGAAAAGAAAAGCCAGATCATGAACAACCTGTTCAAAGAAGGCGGCACCTTCGACGGATGAAAAGGAGCGGGCAGACCTTGGAGAGGGTCTTGTGCTCGCAGAGCGCGCACGCTCAGAAGGTGCTCGCCCCGGGAAAGGGCGCGTCTTGGCGCGCCTGGGGGTGGGTGGATGAAATAGAACGCGCAGTGAGACCCTCCCAAGGCCTGCCCCATTCCACAATCAGTCATGCCGGCCGCTCAAAATTTCCGGTAGCGAGGCCGCAGGGAGGGCAGATGCCGAGGCGTACTTGGGGTGGTACGTTGAGGCAGATGCGCGACTGAGAACGAAGCTGCCGGGAATTTTCAGCGGCCGGCCTACAGGTCGCGGATCGCGCCCTGTAACACCGTAATCTGCGTCACCGGGTCGCCCGATTTCTTCAACTCGGTCCGAATCTGCTCTTTCAGATATGACGAATAGCCGACTTTCTGGACGAGGAGTTCGAGGAATCGGTCGGGGGCTGCGAGCGTCTGTGCCTTCAGTTCGGCGATTGTCTCGTCAGTGACCGGCACGTAAGTAGTCCCGACGTGCAGAATCACATTGTAGTGTCGGTCGGTGCCGATCCGTTCAAATCGTACGCCTTTCACGATCACCTCTACCCAATGGCCGTATTTTAGAGAAGCCCCCCGGCAAAGCCAAGGACCCGCAATCTTGTAGTGATCATTTCCATACGGCCATAATAGATCATGCAATCACGATTGCGCCGTTTAGAAGAATTGCAATTCGACAACGCGTACGCTCGATTGCCCGACGCATTCCACCGCCGCCTCGCGCCGACGCCGTTTACCGCGCCCAGCTACCTCGTGAGCTTCAACGCAGAGGCTGCGGCGTTGCTCGACCTCGATCCAAAAGAAGCCGAGCGACCAGACTTCATCGACTACTTCGCTGGACGACGACGCTTGCCGGGGTCCGATCCGGTGGCCATGGTGTACGCAGGCCATCAGTTCGGCGTGTACGTCAGTCAGTTGGGAGACGGGCGGGCGATTCTTCTCGGCGAGGTGCGGAACCAACGCGGCGAGAAGTGGGACCTTCACGTGAAGGGAGCCGGCCTCACGCCATTCTCCCGCGATGGTGATGGCCGGGCGGTGCTCCGCTCCACCATCCGCGAATATCTCTGTGGCGAAGCCATGCACGGGCTCGGCATTCCCACTACACGTGCGTTGTGCATCATCGGGAGTGAGGAGAAGGTCTGGCGGGAGTCGATTGAGACCGGCGCGATGCTCGTTCGGCTGTCCCCGACGCACGTCCGCTTCGGCTCGTTCGAAGTGTTCTACTATCGCCGGCAATTTGAACATCTGACTCGGCTCGGTGAATACGTGATCGGGGAGCACTTCCCGCACCTCGCCGGGCGCTCGAACCGGTACGCCGAGCTGTTTGCCGACGTTGTGGCTCG
This sequence comes from Nitrospira sp. Vd2, assembly GCF_979581665.1. Taxonomy (NCBI): domain Bacteria; kingdom Pseudomonadati; phylum Nitrospirota; class Nitrospiria; order Nitrospirales; family Nitrospiraceae; genus Nitrospira; species Nitrospira sp. Vd2. Next base: position 178,011 of record NZ_CEFZSK010000040.1, read on the forward strand.
GACGGCTCGACTCATCGCGCGGTGGCAAGCCGTCGGCTTTGCGCACGGGGTAATGAATACCGACAATATGTCGATCCTCGGCCTCACGCTCGATTATGGCCCGTTCGGCTTCATGGATGAGTACGACCCGGGGTTCATCTGCAATCATTCCGATCACCACGGCCGCTATGCGTTTGATCGCCAACCCTACATCGCGCTGTGGAACCTGAGTTGCCTTGCGCAGGCGCTCTTGCCGCTCGCCGCCGAGGAGCCGCTGAAAGAGGCGTTGCGGACGTACGAGCCGACCTTCAAGCGCGAATACGATCAGTTGATGCGGTCGAAGCTCGGACTTCGGGAGGAGCGGCCGGACGATGATGCGTTGGTGGCCGACCTTCTGGCTTTAATGCATGCATCTCGCGTGGATTACACGATCTTCTTCCGGGCGCTGGCGGGGTTTTCCACGCAGCCGGGCGCGGCAAACGAAACGCTTCGCGACTTCTTCCTCGATCGCGAAGGATTCGATCGATGGGCCAGCCGCTACCGCGACCGTCTGCTGGGCGAGGGGAGCGATGATCCGGAACGGCAGGAGCGGATGAAACGAGTGAACCCGAAGTACGTCTTGCGGAACTATCTGGCCCAGCAGGCGATCGGGTTGGCGACCGAGAAGCAGGACTACACCGAGATCGATCGTCTCCTCACGCTGCTGCGCGATCCCTACGCCGAGCAACCGGAGATGGAGCACTACGCCGGGCCACCACCGGATTGGGGCAAGCGCATCGCGGTGAGTTGTTCATCCTAAAAATTTCCTTAGAGGCGGTCCGCAAAGAGCCACGGCGCGTCGATCGCGCGCCGCGCTTCATAGCGTGCGATGTCGGCTTCGTGCTCCAGCGTCAAGCCGATCGAGTCGAGGCCTTTCAATAGGCAGTCCTTTCGGAACGGATCGATGTCGAATCGATAGACGCTGCCTTCCGGCGTCCGAACCGCCTGGCTCGGCAGATCGACAGTCAGCCGATACCCGTTCTGTGCCGCCACCGCCTGAAACAACGCCTGCACCTCTTCGGGCTTGAGCACGACCGGCAAGATGCCGTTCTGAAAACAGTTGTTGTAGAAAATGTCCGCGAAACTCGGCGCGATGATGCAGCGGAAGCCCTGATCGAGGAGCGCCCATGGCGCGTGCTCCCGGGATGACCCGCAGCCGAAGTTGTCCCGCGCGAGCAGGATCGTCGCGCTCCGGTAGCGAGCCTGATTCAGAAAGAACGATGGATCGGGCGACCCGTCGGGACGCCGCCGCCAGTCATAGAACAACCCTTCCCGCAAGCCCGTTCGCTTGATGGTTTTCAAGAACTGCTTGGGAATGATCTGATCGGTATCGACGTTGACCCGATCGAGCGGGGCGACGAGACCGGTGAGTATGGTGAACGGCTCCATGGCTCCTCCGTGGGATGCTGAAAACGACCTCCAGTTTCGTTCTCGGCTCGCCAGCATCCTCAACGTAGCGCAAGGCTACGCTTCCGGTGCTGAACTCGCCTGCGGCCTCGCTGGAAGGCCGTTTTGAGCATCCCTAAGACCAGTGACGGATATCGACGAAATGCCCCTCCACCGCCGCCGCAACCGCCATGGCCGGCGAGACGAGATGTGTGCGGCCGCCGGCGCCCTGGCGACCCTCAAAATTGCGGTTGCTGGTCGACGCGCAGCGCTCGCCGGGTTGGAGCACGTCCGCGTTCATCGCCAGACACATGCTGCAGCCCGCTTCCCGCCATTCAAACCCGGCGTTCCGGAAAATCACGTCCAAGCCTTCGGCCTCCGCCTGCTTCTTGACCAACCCCGAGCCCGGGACGACCATCGCATGGACACCGGGAGCGACTTTCTTGCCCTTGGCGTACTGCGCGGCCAACCGAAGGTCTTCGATGCGTGAATTCGTGCAGGAGCCGATGAAGACTTTATCCAGCTTGATCTCGGTAATCGGCATGCCGGGTCGGAGCGCCATGTATTCGAGCGCGCGTTCCATCGCGCGCCGCGACTTCTCATCCGGTAAGTCGCGCGGGTGGGGCACTTTGCCGTCGACCGCGACCACCATGCCGGGGCTCGTCCCCCAGGTAACTTGGGGAGCAATGTCTTCGGCCCGCAGCTCGACGGTCTTGTCGTAGCTTGCGCCGAGGTCCGATGGCAGTTGCCGCCACGCGGCCATTGCTTGATGGAACAGAGCGCCGGTGGGTGCGAGCGGACGTCCCTTGATGTACGCAAACGTCGTCTCATCAGGCGCCACCATGCCGGCGCGCGCACCGGCTTCGATCGACATATTGCAGAGCGTCATCCGGCCTTCCATCGTTAGCGCGCGAATGGCGGAGCCCGCGTACTCGATGACGTACCCCGTACCGCCCGCGGTGCCGATCTTCCCGATGATCGCGAGAATGATATCCTTGGCCGAGCACCAGTCGGAGAGCTTCCCCTCCACGCGCACGACCATCGTTTTCGGTCGCGTCTGAATCAGACATTGCGTCGCCAAGACGTGCTCGACTTCGCTGGTCCCGATCCCAAAGGCCAACGCGCCGAACGCGCCGTGCGTCGAGGTATGGGAATCACCGCACACGATCGTCATCCCGGGCAGCGTAAAGCCGTGTTCGGGGCCGATGACGTGCACGATCCCTTGTCGAGGATCATTCATCCCGAACAGCCGGATGCCGAACGCTCGGCAATTCTCTTCCAACGTTCTGATTTGCGTCGCGCTGATCTCATCCGCAATCGGCAACCGCCGGTCGGTCGTCGGCACATTGTGATCGGGCACGGCCAGGACGGTGTCCGGCCGGCGCGGCCGGCGGCCGGCCGCGCGCAGACCCTCGAAGGCCTGGGGGGAAGTCACTTCATGGACGAGGTGTCGGTCGATGTAGAGCAGCGTCGTCCCGTTGCTCTCACGGACGACGTGGGCATCCCAAATCTTCTCGAACAACGTTTTCGGCATAGGTCCTCAGTACACCGTGGCGAGGGCCGAGTATAACAACTTTCGATTTCACGGCGAAAGTAGCGGTGCGACGATCAGCGGGTGACGTATTTCGTCAGGCAAATCAGGTCGAGGCGGTTGTAGTGATTCGGTAGCACGCTTTCCGGGCGATAGCCGAGCCGCAAGAATAAGCCGACGTTCCTGGAGGTCTGCAGCATGGTACAGACGTAGAGCTTATGGCAGTCCGTGACCGTCCGTTCGATCTCGTGCATGAGATCTTTTGCGATCCCGCGTCCCTGAAACGTGGGGCTTACGGAAAGGAGCCGGATCACGCAGACACCGCCCACGACCCAGAATCGGACCGACCCGACAATGGCGCCGTCCGATTCGGCCACGAGGATTTTCTTTTCTCTGGCGTCACGCGTGACGTCTTCGAGGGTTTCCCTCGTCCAAGCCGTCGTCTTGTACAGGCCTTCGTATTCGCCGAACGCGTCGCGCTGAACGGCGAGGATCGAAGGGAGATCCTGCTCGGTCGCTGGCCTGATCGTCACCGTGTCACCAAGTTCTCTTGCAGCTCCCTTCGGCGCTTTAAGGCAGCGTGACGTCGAAGCGGACTTGCTGGACTCCCGTCCGGGACGACGGCTCGGGCGTCATGATTACCCGATCGCGAGCGTGGGAGGGCACGTCCTGAAGAATGCGGTCCTCGTCTTGATCGCGATCGCCAGCAAAATACATCTGCGTGATGAATGTCCCGAAGGCTGGGTGACTCACTTTGAAGTGCAGATGCGGCGGCCGGATCCATCGCGGCCCTGCTTGGTACGCACCAGGCTTGATCGTCGTGAAGCGATACCGCCCGTCCTGATCCGTAGTCGTCTTGGCCCAATATTGAAAGTTTGGATCGAGCGGCGCGGGATTGTCGCGATCGCGTGGATGGTCGTATCGGCCGTTCTCCGACGCCTGCCACAGTTCCACGACAGCACCCACCACAGGCCGGCACTGGCGATCGCGCACCTGCCCGGTGACCTCGATGACTTGCCCTTTGGCATGGCCCGATTGCCCTTCGATGTGTGTCAGATCGGTATCTATGTCGACTTGTGCCTCGCGCTGTGCGGGAGGCGGGTAGTACGGGCCTTCGGTCTGGCGAGGCGTGGGTGCGCAGGTGTCGGCATGCGCCTCCGGCAGAGAGGCGAGTGCCAGTGTGACCGAAAGGAGGGCGGCAGAGACTGGGAACCGCATGTCCATCGTCCTTCGATCGGTACTATTGCTCGAAGCCGCGCAGCGCGGTCAAGTGGGCGAGAGCACCAAAAGCGGGCAGGACGGGCCGCCGTCGAAAATCGCCCGGTCAATGAGTATAGTGGCGCCATGGGAACCATGATCAGCCGCGAGGAAGTGGTCGATCTCGTGCTTTCGCGCATTCGGGCCGCCGACGCCGAATACGGGGACTTGCGGATGCTCGATTCGACCATCCAGATCGTGCGCGGCGAGGACCGGCGGATTGCCGGCGTGCAGGACAGCCGGGATAGCGGGTTCGGTGTCCGCGTGCTGTATCGTGGCGCGTGGGGCTTTGCGTCCAGCTCGGTGCTCACCGCGGGCGAGGTTCGCCGAACAACGGATCTCGCGATCGCCATCGCCAAAGGCTCAACGCAGCTCACTTCGGATCCCGTCAGGCTCTGCCCGGAACCGGTCCATCGCGCTACCGTCGTGACGCCGTGCCGGCGGGACCCGTTTGCCGTGCCGCTCGAAGAGAAGACCGGTCTTCTGCTGGACACCATGGAGCGCCTCCACCGCCAAGCAGGGATCGCCCGCAGTCATGCGGCACTGTGGGCCCGGCGCGACCGGAAGGTCTTTGCCTCGAGTGAAGGCTCGCTGATTCAGTTCGATCTGCTGGCGACGCAGGGCGAATTCGAGGCGACGGCCGTGCACGAAGGACGGTTTGCCTCACGCAGTTTCAACACGCCGCATTTGCGAACCGGGTACGAGCTGATCGAGGAGGCAGAGTTTCTTCCCGAGGCGCCCCGGATCGCGGCCGAGGCGGTGGAAAAAGTGAAAGCGCCCGAGGTGGAGCCCGGCCAATACGATCTCGTCCTGGATCCCGAACACCTATCGCTGACGATCCACGAGTCCTGCGGACATCCGAGCGAGCTAGATCGCGCGCTGGGGTACGAGGCGAATTACGCTGGGACCAGTTTTTTGACGCCGGACAAGCTCGGCTCGTTCCGCTATGGCTCGCCGCACGTCACGCTTGTAGCGGACAACACTGAACCCGGGACCCTCGCGGCGACCGGGTACGATGACGACGGTGTGGCGTGTCAGCGATGGGATATCATCCGCGAGGGCGTCTTCGTGGGCTACTGCACGAACCGCGAAGTCGCGCCGAAAATCGGCCAGGACCGGTCGCGTGGCTCGAATCGCGCCGACAGTTGGGCCTCGGTGCCCATGGTCCGGATCGCGAATATCGGATTGGAGCCCGGCCAGGCACGGCTCGCCGATCTCATCGCCGACGTGAAGCGGGGCATCTACATCGAGGGCCACGGCTCGTTCAGCATCGATCAACGCCGGTACAACTTTCAGTTCGGGGGCGATGCCTTCTGGCTGATCGAGCACGGCCGGAAGACGCAGATGCTGCGGGACGTGATCTACCACGGCATCACGCCGGAATTTTGGGGCAAGTGCGATGGGGTTGCCGATCGGAGTCATCGGCGGCGATTCGGGTTCATTACATGCGGGAAGGGCCAACCGACGCAATCGGGCTGGATGACGCATGCGGCGGCCCATGCCCGGTTTCGGAACGTCAGCGTGATTCGGGGAAAGGCCGGAGGATGACGGCGGAAACGCTCATTGGCCGCGATGACTTTCGGCGCCTCGCCAATTTGGCATTGAAATCCTCCGAGGCCGACCATACGTTTGTCTCACTGCACGATGTGTCGAGCGGCACCACGCGGTTTGCCAACAATCAGATCGTTCAAAACCTGAACCAGCATCGCGTCACGCTGAGCGTCACCGTGGCGTTCGGCCGGCGACATGGGACGGCGACGGCCACGGATTTCGGGGAGGAATCGATCCGCGACATGGTGAAGCGTGCAGCCGCGGCTGCGCGCGTGTCGCCGGAGGATCCCGAGTACGTCCCGCCCCTCGGACCTCAACAGTATGCGAGCCTGCCGACGACGAACGAAGCCACGGTACAGGCAGGGCCGGAGAGGCGCATCGTCCTCGCCGGTGACGCGATTGCCTTCTGCCGCCGCGAAGGCGTCACCGCGGCGGGTATCGTCGCGTCAGGGGTCGCGGCGGTCGGCGTGGCGGCGAACACCGGGCTGTTTGCGTACGAGCAGCGCACTGATGCGAAGTTCAGTCTGACGGCGATCGCGGGCGAGGCCAGCGGGTGGTCGGCCAACGTGCATCGGTCGATTGAGCGCCTGGATGTGACGAATCGGACGGAAATCGCCATCCGAAAAGCTCAACAGGGGAAGAGCCCGAAAGAACTCCAGCCCGGGCGCTACATGGTCATTCTCGAGCCGTCCGCGGTCGCCGGCTTGATCGGCTACATGATTTGGATGATGGACGCAAAGGCGTACTATAAGCAGACGAGTCCGTTCACCGGAAAGCTCGGCGAGCCGCTCATCGACTCACGCTTCACGCTCCTCAATGCACTGCATGATCCGGAGTTGCTCGCCAACGGGTTCAACTCCGAGGGCCTCCCGGGCGGCGAACTCGCCTGGATCGATGGCGGGGTCTTGAAGCAGCTTCGATATGATCGGTATACCGCGCAGGAGCATCGGGTCGCGCCGACGCCATCGTTTGATGCGCCGCATCTGTCGGCGCAGGCCGCAGGCGCTACGACGCTCGGCGATCCAGCACGTAGCGTCGCCGAGCTGATTGCAACCACCGAGCGTGCGCTCTTGGTCACGAACTTTTGGTACATTCGGGAAGTGAACCCGACCGACCTCACGCTCACGGGGATGACACGCGACGGGATCTTTCTCATCGAGGATGGCCGGATCGCCACACCGGTCGTCAACTTCCGCTGGCACGAAAGCCCGCTGCACGCGCTGAACCGGGTGGAGGCGTTCACAGCGCCCGCCGATGCCGTCTCCAATGAAAACTGGAAGATGCGGCTCCCGGCGCTGAAGATTCGCGACTTCCATTTCACCAGCGTGACGCGGTTCTAGGCCGGTGCCGCTCCCGGCGCCGTCTCCCAATTACTGATATGGGATTGCTCGGTTTCCGCCTTAACTCACCGAGGCTGTGAGCGCTACGATCCCAGCCGTCGTCGGTGTAGCGAGTGAAGGGAGCATGAGCAAAGCCGCGCGTCTGGATCAATTCTTCAAGCACGATCTGTGGGCGATCGATCTCGACTCCGTGCACGGTCTCCGACGCGTGGGGTTACAGACGATCCGACTGATCCTGGCCGCGATTGGTGAATTCCAAGACCGCCTGCTGGACGCACGGGCCGCCGGCCTCGTCTACACGACGCTGCTGTCACTCGTGCCGTTCCTCGCTCTGACGTTCTCCGTACTGAAAGCGTTCGGCGTCCATCAAATGGTCGAGCCGGTCCTCGCTCAGGCGCTTGAGCCGCTGGGCGAAAAGGGCGCCGATATCACGCGGCAAGTCATCGGCTTCGTGAACAATATCAAGGTTGGTGTGCTCGGGCTCGTCGGCATCGGGGGCTTGATCTACACGACCTACGCGCTGATCGACAAGATCGAAGGCACGTTTAATGCGATTTGGCGGGTACCGCGGGGTCGCTCATGGGGGCGCAAATTCGCCGATTATCTCAGCGTCGTCCTCGTCGGGCCCGTCCTCGTCACGGCGGCCTTCGCCCTGCTCGCCTCCGTCCAGAGCAATACCCTGGTGCAAAAAGTGCTGGCGATCCAGCCGTTCGGATATCTTGCCGTCTGGGCCGCACAGCTCATGCCGTACCTCCTTCTTTCCGCGCTGTTCAGCTTTCTCTACAAATTCATTCCCAATACAACGGTCCGCGTCAGCTCGGCGCTCGTCGGCGGAGTCACGGCGGCAGTTCTCTGGGGAATCGCCGGTGAGGTCTTCGCGGCGTTCGTCGTCCAATCGTCCAAATACAGCGCCATCTATTCAGGTTTTGCGATCCTCGTTCTCTTTTTCCTGTGGCTCTATATCAACTGGGTGATCATCCTCGTGGGCGGGCAAGTGGCGTTCTTCCATCAACATCCCGCGACCTACCGGACGCGATTCCTGCAGACGCATGCGACGCACGGGTTTCGCGAGCGCTTCGCCTTGCTGCTTCTCGTCGAGATCGCTCGGCGGCACCTTGCGGGAGGCGGGCCACTCCCGACGACAGAGATCGCTGCGGACATGCATATGCCGCTTTCCATCGTTGAGGAACAGGTGAAGGGGCTCATCGAGCTTGGGTTTCTTTGTCGGATCATCGAACCGGAAGGTATTGGCATCGCGAGACCGCCCGAGTTGATTGCCGTGTCAGAGGTCTTGGACGCCATCCGGGATCGCGACAACCACGCGCGCACAAGAGCTTCCGAGCTCGGAAGTTCAGTGGATCGTCTGTTGGAGCGCCGGAACCGAATTGTGCGAGAGGCGTTTCGAGATGTGAGCCTGCGGTCCCTTGTCAAAGAGACGTTCCCGGAATCCTCCGTGCGCCGAAGCGATGAAGACGCGCACGAGCCGCCATTTGCCTCGGTCTCCTAACGCGGGTCGCAATGCTCATGACCGGGCTCCGCGCTTTCGTCCTGCGCCGGCAGTGGAATCCGTATCATGAACAACAGCCGACGAGTGGAATGACGCCTTCCACTACGGGGTCATTCCACTTCGTCGAAAGCCCTCGATCGTCTGAACGAGATCGGGGTAGTCAGAAATCAGCGCATCGGCGCCGAGCGTGGCGGCTCGCGTCATTGCCGCTGCGGAATTAACGGTGAAGAGAAACACCTGCAGACCCGCCTCGTGCAATCGTTCCACGTGGCGACGCGCGATCCGGTCCTGTCGGCATCCGAGATGAGTCGCCCCAAGCGCTTGAAGTGCCGGCGCGATCCCATCAGGAACGGCATTCATGAGAGGCATGATCGGGGCGGCTGCGCTGTGCGCACGGAGACGCGCCAATTCATCGTGCTGAAATGAGGCGTAGAGCAGCGGCCCGTCGAAGCCCGACGCCGTGGCAGCCTGGATGACCTCTCTGCAGCTGCCTATCGTCTTGAGTTCCAGGATCAGTCCTACCCGGTGCCGGCATGTTGCCAGAACCTCCTCGAGGGCCGGCACACGTTGACCGTCTCTGGTCGGGAGTCGCCGGAGAGCTTCCCATGTCAGCTCGGCCACACGGCCGTGGCCAGTCGTCGTCCGATCAACCGTCTCATCGTGCATGAGAATCGGTGTGCCATCGTATGTGACTCGGATATCGACTTCGACATAATCCACCCCAAGCTTGATGGCCTTTTCAATCGAGCCAAGGGTATTCTCGAGGACGTGTCCGGCCGCGCCTCGGTGGCCTACGATGATCACGGTACTCTGCTCTGCGACGAGGGTTGTCTATAATGGCGTCATGGAGACACTGCAAATCAAGACGGATCGGGTCAAACAAGTTGTCGACCTCACCGACCGGCTCCATGCGCTGATCGAGAAACGGAAAATCGTCGACGGTCTCTGCTGCCTGTTCGTGACCCACACGACCGCTGCGCTCACCACCGGCGAAGTCGGGGAAGAGACGGAAGCCGACCTCCTGGATGTCGTGGAGCAGATGATTCCGCGCATAGATTTTCGGCATGCCCATGATCCTTCGCACGCCTGGTCACACATGGCCTCCTCGATCCTCGGACCATCTTTGGTCGTCGCGATCAATCGAGGCCGCCTCGTCCTCGGCACCTGGCAGTCGGTTCTCTTGATCGAGCTCGATGGGCCGCGGCAGCGCGAGGTCCAGGTGGCATTCATGCCGGGAACTGCCGTTCACTGACCGATGGGAGTACCATCAAGCATTGATCGTGGATGTCCTACCTCTTCCTCCTACTGTTCAAAGACAGGCACGAGCATGACGATGGACAGAAGTGTAACGAGCACCAGAAAGACGAAGCACGCCAGGAGCAGCCGAGGTGCTCCGAGTGGCGCGCTCAAAAGGCGGATTCGGCTGAGATGGGCGAACATCGCGTCTCCTATTTACGGTATGACCATGGGCGGGCGGCGTACGCCGCCCGCCCGCTTTGCTCAGGGTTCGCCCGACGACTCGGTCCTGGGCGCATGATCGGTCGTGATCGGCACTGCACCATCTTGCGATGCCGATATCTCCGGCTCCCCCGTCTCGGTCCTCCCGGTTTCGGAAGGTCCCGGGGCATTGGCCACGGGCGTGTCCAGCTTCACAAACTCGAGATGAACGCGCCGGTTGAGACGTTGACACGTGAGGGATGAATCGACGCAGACCATCGCCTCCTGCCCGATGCTCACAGCCTTCATCGAGTCGGCTGGAATGCCGAGCTCCGTGAGGAACTGCTTCACGGTCTCGGCTCGTTTCAACGCCAACCCCTTGTTGTAGCCGGCGGCGCCGTGCCGGTCGGCGTACCCTTGAATCACCACGGCCCAATAGCCGTTGCCTTTGATCGCCGTGGCATGCTCCTGCAGGACGGCGGTCGCGTCAGCCCGGAGCCGACTTTTGCCGAAATCGAAGTAGACGTCCGCATGGCGAGAGGAAAGCCCGGCGGACTGGTCAGCCATGGCTCGCTCGGTGTCGACCGAACTGATGGAAACCCCAGGCTTCATCGTCGGTGAGGAGACTCCCGGCGCTGCCTCTTTCCGCGGAGCTGGCACCACCGTGCCCGCCTCATGGGCGGCCATTCTCTGCTGCTGAACGTGGAACCCATAGACGAAGAGTCCGACCATAGCGGCAAAGACAAGCAGCGCGATGAGAATATGTTTCACGCTGAGATCGCTGCCCTTGTTGCTTGGCCCGGCTGATTGAATCCTGCCCGACGGCCCTGCTGCGCCCGCTACCGCATGCATGGGCGCCTGTTCGATCGTCTTTGACATACTGTCCCTCCCTCGTTGAGTTGATTGCCTTGTTGTCAGAGCCGGCGGCTGATTGCCCATCACCTCCTTCCCGGTTCAATGCGGGCCGGCGCGGCGGGGAGGGAGCAAGGAAGGCGCCAGTCGCAGAGAGCGTGGAGGGCGCGATGTTCGGCGCTTTTCAATGCACCAACGCCCGAAACGGATCCACGTCCGTGCGGGCGTATCCCCGCCATGCGGGGCTGGCCCCGCATGGCGGTTTCTCTGAACTAAGCGTTAGCGACGCGGGGGAAGAGGCGTGCTGGGTGAGGCAGCGGTGAAGTGTCGCGTGATCAGCCGTGCCACAGCTTCGAAGTGACGGTCGGGAAGATTCTTGAATCGTTTCCGGCAGGCGGCAACGGCATCCTGTGATGACGGGTAGGCCTGAAGGATCTTGGTCAGATGCGCGTAATAGTCCCGCAGTTTCAACTCGACGGTCGCCGCAAGCGCCGGGTCATCGGCGAGCATGGCTGCCGCGCGCCGCATATCCCCTCCCGCTTCAACGAGTGCGCGAAACCCGAGGCCTTTCAATCGTTGCGTCACCGTGCTGCGGTCCCAGCCGAGACTTCGCGCGGTCGCCTGCATGTCGAAACGATGACGCCTGAGGCAGGCTAAGACCTCCTGATCGCCGGTGCCGTCAGCAGACGTCAAACCGGAAGATCGAAGCGGGGGGCTGACAGTCAGCCGCAGGTCTGCTTTCGTAATGAGGCGCTGCTCCGCGAGTGCGACCGCCCGCTCCAGGCACTGTCGCAGCTCACGGACATTCCCGGGCCACGGGGCGGACTGAAGCGCGTGCATCGCTTCCTCGGACAGCCCGATGTCGGACCGCCCCAATTGGCGTGCGGCGTTCTTCACGAACCGTTCAGCCAGGAACGGTACATCCCCGGGTCGGTCGCGTAACGGCGGAAGCGTGACCACGACGCCGTTGAGGCGAAAATACAGGTCTTCCCGAAACCAGCCCTCTTCGACGCCGGCTTCGAGGTTCTTGTTGGTGGCCGCGACGATGCGAACATCGACCGCGCGTGGCTGACTCTCGCCCACCCGGTAGAGCGATTGTTCCTGAAGCACCCGGAGCAATTTGCCCTGCTGATCGGGCCGCAGATCGCCGATTTCATCGAGAAAGAGCGTGCCGCGATGGGCTTGCTCGAACAAGCCCTTCCGCTCGTTCAGGGCGCCCGTAAAGCTGCCTTTGGCATGGCCGAACAACTCGCTTTCGAACAGGTCGGGAGCGACCGCCGCCATGTTGACGGCGACGAACGGCCCTGCTGCTCGCGGGCTCAGCACGTGCACCGCGCGCGCGAACAATTCCTTTCCCGTCCCCGGCTCACCGAGAATGAGGATCGGGATCACGGACCGCGCGGCTTTTTTCACGTCACGGTAGACGTTCAGAACCGCCGGGTCCCGGGTGATGATCCCGAGCCGCTCGCATTCCTCACGAAAGGTATCGGGAGGCTCCGCCTTTGACGTATCGGCTTTGCGGGTCGCGACCCGTAGGCCCGCCAATTCTCCTTCGAGGGCGTGAAGCATGGCGCGGCTCCGTTCTTCCTGTGCCCTTGCTTCGGCCAGCTCGGCGCGCACCGTTTCTACCGATCGCTGCAGCTCGTGCTCCTTCCCGATCGACCGCGCAACAGCCGCCTTCGCCGCTTCCAAATCTTCCTCGAGCCGCTCGACGGCCGACTCCCGACTAATCAGATCGTCGCGCACCGCGGTCAGTTGTGCCTCAACCCGGGCGATCTGCTGCTGCAAGCTTTCGATTCGCCGACCCGCCGCGATGTGAAGCGGGAGCGTCGCGCCGGCGGATGTCAGGGCCGTCGCGGCGAGTGGAACGAAGACGGGGAGGACGAACGCCTCCGTCTGTAACGCGACGAACGACAAGGCGATGTAGGCCGTGCCGAGCAGGCTGATGCCGGCAAACGCGGCCCACTCGGGTACAGAGAGGAGAAGCCATGCCGCAAAAGCAGCGAGTGCCACACTGGCGAGCATGCTGCCCATCGTCCCGGCTTCTTCAGTCCACGAGCCGGTCAACAGCGTGTTCAATGTCGCCACGTAGGCCATCGTCTCACCTGCGCGGTCGGCCGTGGTCCCGTCGCTCGGCGCATGCTCATCCGTCAGGATCACCACAACCTTCTCCGCCACCCACTCGCGCAAGGTTTCGGTATCACCGCGATCGATGGCGTTCCAGACGTCGAGCAATGAATGCGAAGGAAAGGACGGACGTGGCAAGTGCGCCGATCGCCCCACCAGCATCCTGATGTGGCGGTCAGTGGGAATGCGGACGTCATCCGTGACGCTTTCGGAAAGGCGTGCACCACGAACGAGGACCTGGGTCGGACGAAGGACAAGGTGCTCGGCCGGCGCGTCCCAGTAAGCGGCGGCCAACGCCATCCCGAATGCCGGTGCGGCGCGATCCGCAATCCGCCCGAACAACCACACCCGCCGGATAGAGCCGTCCGGATCGGGCGGGAGGTAATTGTGCCCGAGAGTGAGCGCATGCTGGATGAGTGCGGGAAGGGGCGGCGCGGCGGGTGACAGGGCGATGAGCCGCGGCGCTAGGGCCGGCGACACCACGGGCCAGGACGGGTGCGCGATCCGTGCAGAGGCTTCGACGGCGGCATCGCCGAAGGCGCGTACGGAGAGCGGATACACCACTTGGCCGGCCGTACGTGTCGCCTCGATCAGCATGGCATCGCCGACCGCTCCGCCCCGGGTTCCGGCCGTCGATCGGTCCAACCGTGCGTCGAGACCAATGACACGGGCGCCGGCGCGTGCGAGCGCCGTCACCGTCCGTGCGTACACTGCATGGTCGATGGGGCCAGTCCTGAATCGGCCGTCGGTCTCGGCGTCCCGGGTAATGAGCACAATCGCGGGATGGATCGGCGGGGCACCGGCCAATCGTTGCCACATGCCGTAGGGCAGGTAATTGATCGCGGTGGCTACCGGCGGGAGGAGAGCGGAAATGCAGGCTGCCAGCAAGGTCCCACTGACGCCCATGAAGAGTGACAGGCCGAGTCGTGATTGCTTCGCAGCGTCGATCAGGCGTTGCATCTTCAACGGCGAGGCGGTGAACCGGATCGAGAATTGGGCGGGGACTTCATCTTGCCCGCCGACTGTTCAGCGACCGTCAGGGTGTTGAGCAAGCTCTTGGCTTCGTCGAGTGGATTGTTCTTGAGCAAACTGCGGGCTTTGACCACATCTTGCGGGACTCCTGTCCCCGTCGCATAAATCCGCGCGAGGACGAGCCGGGCCGTCGGCGCGCCTTCATCGGCAACGGCCTTGAGGTACTCGAGGATCCGCGAGTGATGGGGCGGCAGCCGGCCCTCGATGCCATTCAGATAGAGGGTTTCCAACCGCTGTTGGGCGGGTTCGCTCAGCGCTTCGGCCTCGCGGATGAGCAAATCCAGCCCGTCATCAATTCGACCGCTCTCCAGCAGGACGTCCCCGATGAGTTGTGCTGAATCGGCCGCGCCATTGAGGTACTGCTTGCGCAGGTCCGTCCGATAGGCGGCGAAGGCATCGGCGATGAGCCGACTCTCCTCAGGGCGTTTTCCTTTTGCAAACACACTTTGCCGGAGCTGCGATAAGGCGTCCTTTGCCTGCGCGTCCTGTTGGTCGGCCGCCCGGTACCACCATTGGACCGCCACGGCGAGGTTGCGTTCGACGCCGCGTCCCGCGGCGTGCGCGCTTCCGAGGAAGTATTGCGCCCGGGGCAGCCCGGCGAGCGCCGCCACATAGAACTCCTCCGCGGCGACCGCATCCTGGCCACTGAGCTTTAAGAGCAGTCCCAAGTTGTAATGCGCGTCCGCATGATCCGGCTTCACTGTGATGACATCCCGGTATGCGGTCTCCGCCCCGACCCGGTCGCCCATCGCGTAGCGTACGTGGCCGAGCGTGTAGAGCGCATGGATCGAATCCGGCTGAAGCCGCCGGACGGTCTCTAACTCATCACGGGCACCGGCCCAATCCCGGCGCGCCAAGAGCACGGTTGCGAGATGCAGGTGCGCGATCGCGGACTCGGGATCGAGGCGCAGCGCGCTCCGAAACGCCTCCAGCGCATTTTCAAAGTCCCCGAGCAGATAATAGGCTTTCCCCAGGCCGAGCCGAGAGCCGATGCGGCTCGGGTCGAGGCGCATCGCCTCACGAAACTCGTCGACCGCGCCCGGATAATCGCTTGACCGCAGACGCTCCATCCCCAGCAATTCGTGCGCTTCCACGTCATCGGGCTCGGTCACGAGTGCGGCCGTCGCATCGGGTGCCGCCGGCGGTGAGCCGTCCGGCCTCTCGATTTCAGCGGATGGCACGGCGGACGGCGCGTCCTGCGAGCCTGCGAGAGGCGGCAGGGCAAGCGCGCCCAGACCGAGGATCATCAAAAGGATGGAGAGCGGCATGGGCATCATCTCTCTAGTATCGGGTCCTCGAAACGGACCGCAACCAGTCGGTGGTGTGGCGCCATCGCATCACTCACTGGGCATGCGGTTGAGATGACTCACGAGCATGCCGGCGATCATCGACAGATCAAAAGGCCATGCGTAGTGGATCGGCACACGCGGATATTTGGCTCGGAGTCGCTCCAAGCTCTCGGGGATCTCGATTTCGGCATGGCTGCCTCCGGGCGTAAACATGGAGGAGACGACCACGATGGTCTCCGCTCCCTGCTTGATCAAACCTTCAACCGCCTCCTCGACGGTGGGCGCGCAGAATTCATTGTACGCGACCGCAAAGAGGTCGTCGTCCAGCAGCATTCGGACCTCGGCCGCCAGGGCTTCGAGGCCGGCTCGATACGGATCGGTATCCTGACTCCGTGGCCAAGTCCGGATGTGCCGGTCCAACTCCCGCTCGTCGTCGCTCGGGGGCTGGGATTGCGCGCGCCGTCGCGCCTCGAGACTTTTCAGTCGAGTCACCCGTTCACGGGGATAGTCTTTCGGGATGGCGCCATGACCGACGAGGACCACCCCGCGGCGTCGCCGCTTTGCCATGTCAAACCTTCACACTGCGAACTCCGCCCAGAGAAACGTGTGATCGGAGGGGTTGGGACCACGCCGCGGTTCAATGTCCACATCCACCGCCGTGCAGCGATCGGCGAGGGCAGGGGTTGCCAAGATATGGTCGATGCGCCAGCCCTTGTTCTTGTCGAGTGAACTCGGGCGGAGATAATCCCAAAAGGTGAACTGTTGTTTGTCCGGATAGAGCTTTCGGAAGACGTCCACGAAGCCCCACGCCACCGTGTCCTTGTACGCCCGGCGCACCTCTTCATGGAAGCACACGTGCCTGAGATGTTTCTCGGGGCTGTGCACGTCGATGGGCTCGGGCGCGACATTCATGTCACCGCACCACACGGCAGGCTGACTACGTGTGAGATGCGTCTCGAAGTAATGACGCAGCCGCATGAACCAGCCCAGCTTGTACGTGTATTTGGGGGAGTCGATCTTGAAACCGTTGGGCACGTACGTATTGATGATCGGGATCCCGCGAATCACGACGCGCATGAGCCGCTCATCGTCCGGCTCCGGCTGATCGTCGTTGAATCCGAAGAACACCGCCTCGGGTTCGGTACGAGAGAAGAGAGCCACGCCGTTGTAGGACTTCATCCCGCGGTACACAACATGGTAGCCGCTGCCCGCGAACGCCAGCGCGGGAAAGTGTTCGTCCTGCACCTTCGTCTCTTGCAAGCAGAGGACGTCCGGCTTGTGGCGATCAAGCCACTCGAGCACGGTGGGCAGCCGCATGCGAATCGAGTTGACGTTGAACGTGGCAATTTTCATGTAAGAAAGGCGGAGGAATTATACCGCAGGAGCGAGGCGGCGAGTAATGGGAATTCGAGACCCGACGACGCAGAGGACTGAGGAGAGCACGAGTTTTATGAGAAAGAGGATGGTGGGCGACTCGCGCCCACCATCTCGTCGGCGTTCAGCCGGTTTTGCGGACCTCGCCCCGCCACGCGCCCGTTTCCGTCCCCCGGGACTCGATGAACTCCTTGAAGCGATTGAGATCGCCTTGGACGCGTTGAGAGACGATTCCGACGGCATCGCCGGCTTTTTCGACGAAGGTTTCCGGATCGTATTCCAGTTGGAGCATGATCCGGCATTTGTCGGGCGCCAGTGAGTGGAAGGTCACGACGCCCCCGTTCGGAGCCCCCATGCGGCTCCGCCAGGCGATCCGTTGGTCAGGAACCTGCTCGATGATCTCGGCGTCCCACTCCTTGTCCTTCCCGCCAATGTTCGCGCGCCAATGCAGATGCTTGTCCGTGACCTGTTTGACTTCCTGCACGCCCTCCATGAACTTCGGGAACTCTTCGAACTGGGTCCATTGATTGTACGCGGTTCGCACCGGCACATTGACATCGATCGATTTCTCAATCGTTGACATGTGTCCTCCTTTGGTCAGAAGTTCGTGATCGCTGTTGTTTCGAGTGTAGGGAAAATCAGGGAGGCGGACTATAGGGGCCGCGTGGCCGATGGTGTCCGACGGGAGGGCTCGACGTGTCGGACCGGGCCGCAGCCGGAGCTAGGGTTTCAGACGTTTGGCGAGATCGACGAGTGTGGGGTGAAGCGAGGCGTTCGAGGCCAAGACTCCGCGGATGGCGGTTTTCAGTTGATTGAACGGAACGGGACTCCCGGTCATATCGCTCCAACAGCCGCCGGCCTCCTCGATCAACAAGACGCCAGCAGCGATATCCCATTCATTCAACCGATCGACATTGATCGTCCCGTCGCTCCGCCCGGCGGCGACGAGGGCCAACGTATAGGCGATCGAGCCCATCGGCCGGCACTCGACGGCGTCATCGATGACGCGAAACGCGTCGCGCCGATGGCCGGACGGATTGACGAGTATGGCCGGCTGCGCCGGCACATCGGCTCTGACTCGCAGCCGGTTCTGATTCAGCCATGCCCCGCGGCCCTTGATCGCGGTGAACAGCTCATTGGTAGCCGGATTATAGATAACGGCGCACGTAGGCCGCTGCTCCTCGACCAACGCCACCGAGATCGCGTATTGCGGCACACCGGTCATGAAGTACTTCGTGCCGTCTATCGGATCGATGACCCACACGCGGCTCTTTTTCAGTCGCGCGGGATCGTCCGGCGTTTCCTCTGACAACCAACCGTCGCCGGGAAAGGCGTGGAGGAGCGTCTGTTGGAGGATCCGGTTGACCGCCAGATCCGCCGTCGTGACGGGGGAGCGGTCGTGCTTGATATGGGTCTCGAACCCGTGGGCCGCCAACTGCAGGACCTGTTGCCCCGCCTCATGGACAGCCGCTTGCACGACCGCAATCTCTCGGTCCATCGTACATGCCTCCTCTGTCACCCTATCAGGTTTAGGCTACCCGGAAAAAGAGACGGTCACGGGCAAAAACTGAAGACTCAGATATACTGCTTAGTACCGATGGCAACCGAGCAGGTCATGAGCGCGGCGTTGAGTTGTCCCGACTGCGGGGACGCGGCCGTTCTGCGGGCGCCATGCTTCTCTTTCTTGGAGCGCTGCGCCGCGCTCTTGCGCTTGTCCCCGTTTCGCTGTCAATCCTGCAGCCACCGTTTCATCGCGTGGAGCCATCGCTTGCCGGCGACCAGCGCCGTGGACCGACGTGAACATCGGCGCATCCCCGTGCGGCTCGCGCTCTCGTTTTCCGGTGGCCGGGTTCGCGGCACCGGCACGGTCCTCGATATCTCAATGGGCGGCTGTGTGATCGAAAGCGACACGATCATGCAGCTCGATGACATTTTCTATCTCCAATTGATGCTGCAAGAAGGACGTCCGCCCGTCGAGGTCGCCGCCATGGTCCGGTCAGTCAGAGGCCGTCTGGTCGGCTTCAAATTCCTGCGCTCGGCCCGGGATAACAAGCACCTCTTTGAATTTCTCCACGCCAACGGCGCCTCGGGCCCTCGCTAACTCTCGCTCTAGTGTCCTGTCTCTGAAGTGCGCTGACAAAATCGAGCCACGCTGGCCAGGA